>JAZSDJ010000008.1:0-19525 GCA_045531105.1 Eubacteriales bacterium
CCGATAATAAGTTCACGCTGACCACGGCCGATAGGTATCATACTGTCAATCGCCTTAATTCCCGTTTGAAGCGGAACGCTTACGCTCTTTCTTTCGATAATTCCAGGGGCTTCGCTCTCTATTGGACGAGTTTCTTTTGTGTCAACTGGTCCTTTTCCGTCGATTGGCTTACCAAGAGCGTCAACAACTCTGCCAAGGAGTGCCTCTCCAACAGGAACGGACAAAACCTTTCCCGTTCTTTTTACTGTTGTTCCCTCTCTTACATCGTTTTCATTTGAAAGAAGCGCAACCGATACAGTTTCATCTTCGAGGTTTTGTGCAAGTCCCAAACTGCCATCGTCAAACTCCAAAAGTTCCGATGCCATACATTCACGAATTCCGTAAACTCTTGCAATTCCGTCACCTACAAGAATAACTGTTCCTGTTTCGCGCATTTCAATACGAGATTTATAGTTTTCAATTTGTGCCTTTATAATATTGCTGATTTCCTCAGGTCTATTACTCATCTGCTCATCACATCCTTCATCTCGTCTAAGCGATGGCGCAAAGTACCATCTATCACCTTGCCGTCAACATAAACGACAAGTCCGCCAAGAACCTTTTCGTCGATTTCACATTCAAGTGTAACCTTTCGACCAGTAACCTTTTCAAGGCGTTTTTTAAGTCTGTCCTTCTCTATCTTTGTAAGTTCAACACAACTCACAACCTTTGCAACCGATATTTTCATATCTTCTTCAAGAAGGCCGTTATATTCTTCAACGCATTCGTAAAGTTGTCTTATTCTTCCTCTTTCGCAAAGAAGTTTCAAAAACGAAACGATATGCTCTGGCATTGTTTTTCCAAATGCCAACTCAATTATTTCAACCCTCTCCTCTTTTGATATAGACGGGGTTGACAAAAGTTCAATATACTCGGGATTTTTCTTGAATATATGAACTACTTGTTCAAGCGATTTTGCAAACTCTTTTTCGCTATTATTTTCCTTGGCAAGCATATAAAGCGCCATGCCATATTCCTTACTCATCTCCATCATCGCCTATGTCCTCAATAAATGAATCTATAAGTTTACGGTGGTCTTGCTCGTTTATTTCACGGTCAAGCATTTTTTCAGTAAGGGCTGTGGAAACAGTAACGATTTCTTGTTTGATTTGCTCGCTTGCTTTTTTGAGTTCAAGTTCTGCATCTGTTTCTGCCTGACGAATAATTTCGTCTGCCTTAACTTTTGCGTCACCGACGATTTTCTCTTTTCGTCTTTCTGCCTTTTCTGTGGCATTTTGAATGATTTGCTCCGCCTCACCCTCGGCATTTTTAATCTTTTCTTCCCAAGCGCGCTTGTTCTCATCTGCAACATCTTGTGCAACCTGCGCTTCGCTATACTGTTTATCTATCTCTGCCTGTCTTTGAGCCAAGATATTTTTAACAGGCTTGTAGAGAAACTTTTTGAGCAAGAAGAAAAGAATAACAAGGTTAGCAAGAGAAATCAAAATCTGCCACAAGTTAACAGATATGACATCTAATGTTTGTATCATTTTATTCCTACCTATTAGCCAATTAACCGATTACGCCCAATGAACCCATCAAAACATTAACAAGCATATTTGGTGCTACGAAAATAAGCAAAATTGCGATTACAAGTGCGTAAAGACCTGTTGTTTCTGCGATTGCACAACCCATGAGCATTGTTGAAGTTACAGAACCTTTGCTCTCTGGTTGACGGCCTATTGCCTCACACGCTTTTGCAACTGCGTTACCTTCACCGATACCAGGACCGATACCTGCAATCATCGCCATACCTGCGCCAAGAGCACAACAACCTAAAATAATACCTATTGCTAATTCTAACATATCAATTTACCTCCACATTTTTGTGTGATGATTTATTTTTCTTTTTTTCTTCTTTTTCTTTTTTTCTGAGTGCATACTTCTCAGCGGGGAACGCTCCCGAAACATACATCATTGTGAGCATTGCGAAAATATACGCCTGCAAGCAACCACTGAATATATCAAAATATATTGAAAGAATTGCTGGCAAACCTATTTGTAAAAGTGGAATTTCGCCTACAACTGGAATCCAACCGAGGATTATGTTTGAAAGTCCACCAAGTCCTGTTGCGACCAAAACTGCGATAACCGAACCCGAAAGTACATTTCCGTAGTGACGGAATGCCATTGAAATAGGCGTCGCTATCTCGCTTATGATATTAAGAGGGGTAAGCGCTATCGGCTCTGCAAAACTTTTAAGATAATGAACAGGTCCGCACTTGAATTTGTAGTATGTGATAAGCGCGAATACCAAAACCGCCCAACCTGCAACGACATTTATGTCCGAGGTCGGTGGGAATAGTCCAAAGAGCGAAAGCAGTGACGAAAAAGCCGAGAGGGCGATTATCGTCATTATAAATGGAGCAAAGGACGCAAAGACCTCGCCCATATTTCCGTTTACCATATTTTGTGCCTTCTCAACTACCCATTCGATAATGAGTTGCCTTTTCGTCGGCTCTTTGACACTCAACCCGTGAGTGAAGTAAAGACAAAGGGCAAATATCGAAATCATAACAAGCCACGAGTTGATTTGCGACTCGGTAATTGGCAAGTCTTGAATTGGCATTGGAATGGTAAAGAAAATTTTCGCGCCCGTGATTGTAATTCCCTCGCTTAATGGCGTTGTCAAAATCTTCAACACTATCGCGAACACAATCGGCGCTATCATAAGCGCTATCAATAGTATGTCAACCGTCAGAAAAAGACGGCCTTTTTTCTTCATAATATCACCTCTTTCCAGTGATTCTTCTCTTATTTATTTTTGTTAAAAAATACTCTGAAAATCATTGCAATTCTTGGAAAAAACACAGGGATTATTGACGCCCAAATATTAAAGCAAGGTACAACAACTCCAACTACAACCACAACAAACATCATAAGGTTACGGAGTGATTGAGACGCCTTCATTGTGCTTTTTGCTTCCTTTTCCTCTTTTTCAATCGCGCCTTGAACTGTAAGTCCCATAAGGAAAAAGTTCAAAACAGAGGCGCTACCCGTCAAAAGATTTCCGAGCAAAACCGTATAGTTCCATTTGCCTATTATCAAGAAAACAGCCTGCATAATCGCGCTCAAAATAAGCACCCAAGCGCCAATATACAAGGTTTCGCTTTTAATAGCGGGGTCTATTTTTTTCATAAGTTAATTCCTTAAAAAATTTTGTTATAATTTAGTATATCACCATTTTCTCAAAAAATCAATATTTTTTATATATATACGCGATTTTTCGCACGCGAATAAAACAAAAAGCACCTCTTGGGTGCTTTTTATTAGTGTCCTGCATAAATTTTAAAGCCTTGTTTTTTGATTTCATAAAGTCGAGAGAGGGATTTTTCAATCTCGTGCCAGTCGCCATATTTAAAATCTGTCCTACCAAAACCTTCTTCAAAAATCGTATCGCCTGTGAAAATGATTTTTTCGCTCTTACACATAAGACAAATTCCACCGGGGGTGTGTCCTTTTGTGTGCAAAATTTCAAATTCAAGCGCGCCGATTTTCAAAATATTGCCCTCGCTTACCTCTTTATGAGGTAAATTGAAATTTATCGCCCTGCCACCGAGCCAAAGCGAAAGGTTCGCCTCAAAGTCGCAAATAACCTTTTCTTCCTCAGCGTGATAAACCACCGTCGCTTCGGGAAAAGTGTCCATAAGTTCTCTGATTTTGCAAATGTGGTCAAAATGTCCGTGAGTTAAAACAAGATATTTTATTTTTATTTGGTTTTTCTCCACATACGAAACGAGTTCTTCGGGTATTCCCCCTGCATCAATAATCATTCCCTCGCCACTATCGTGAACTAAATATATGTTTGATGAAAGCATTCCATAAGGATAAGTTTTTATCATATTATCACCTCTTTTGTTCTAATATAATTTTTCAACTTTTGTTTGCTATTTTTTATTTTACCATAAATTTTAGTGCTTTTCAACATAATTTGCTTTTGTCAAGTATAAGATGTCGCGCTTTTGCGACACCCGATAGTTGCGTTTTATATTTTAGTTGTGATAATATATAATAGACAAAAAATCCCCTGTTTCGACAAAATTTTTTTGAACATTAAAAATGCCCCCTTTCGCATATGCACTTTTTTCGTAGAAAAAGGTCGCTATTTCGGGGACTTTTTAAGGGGATTTTTACAGTAGAATAAAGAACACTCACAAACACATATAAATTTTAGCAAATTTTAAGGAGGAATCTGATGAAACTTTCACAAAAATATCTTGAACTGTTTCTTGCCGAACTCAAATCTTATCGCAGACTTGATGTCGACGAGATGAATTATTATGCGCAAAACCCCGAAGTTTTACTCGAAGAACTCCGTAAATTTCGTGACCAAAAGCGCAAAGAGCGCGAAGAACGCGAGCAAGTGCGTTTGAAAGAAGAAGACGAAAAAAGAAATCAACTCAAAGCACAACTTGAAAAGATTGAGCAAGAGGAAAAAGAAAAACAGGCGCTTGACGATGCTTATATTGAAGAAGTGACTTGTATGGACTTGCCTTTGGATTTTGAAAATATGTATACTCTTGACGAGAACTTTTCAGGCGTTCACACAGAGAGCATTACCGATGGTCTTATTTTGAGTCTTACAACTCTTGGCAGAGTTGACATTGAGTACATCTCTGCAATCACGGGAGCGGAATACAAAACAGTTATTACAACCCTTAAAGGTTCGATTTATCAAAATCCCGAAACTTGGGGTGAGTGCTTTTATAAAGGCTGGGAAGATGCCGACACATATCTCTCGGGCTCGTTAAGACGAAAATGGCAAATCGCTAACGAAGCGAACAAAAAATACAAGGGCTATTTTCAAGACAATGTTGATGCGCTCGAACGATTGATGCCCTCCGCTATTCCTTGCAAGGACATTTATGTAACTCTTGGTTCGCCTTGGCTACCTACTGAGGTTATTGACGAATTTCTCGTTTACTTACTTGGCGATGTGAAGAATTACTACCCACCAGATATGCTTTCTACAAGACACGACGAACTCTCTGGAACTTGGGAAATTCCTGTCAAATCAAGATATAGAAATACTCGCTTTCGTAATCGTTGCGAATCTGCATATGGAACACCTCGCGCTAATGCGCTTGAAATAATTGAGAAAACCCTCAATCAAGCGACACTTGCAGTCTATGACGAAGTTCCCTCTCGCTTCATCAACATAAAACACGCAAAGAAACTCAATGAGAGCGAAACTTTATGCCTTGTTGAAAAGCAAAAGGCAATATTAAAGGAATTTCGCGCTTGGATTTGGAAAGACGAAAAAAGACGAGCAATGCTCGAAGAAATTTACGATAACAAATTCGCCTCGAACAGAGTCCGCCATTTTGACGGCTCGTTTCTTACCTTCCCGAATATGAACCCGAATATCTCTCTTTACCCGTATCAAAAAAATGCCATTGCAAGAATTTTGTTTACACCAAACACCCTACTCGCTCACGATGTTGGCTCGGGTAAAACTTATATTATGATTGCCTCGGGAATGGAACTCAAACGAATGAATATTTCAAAGAAAAATATGTTTGTCGTTCCTAATAACCTTGTCGGTCAATGGCGCGATATTTTCCTTGAAATGTACCCGAGTGCGAACATTCTCACAGTAGAACCTAAAAACTTCACTCCAAAAAAGAGATTTGATACGCTTCGCAAAATTCGGGACGAGGAATACGACGGAATTATAATTGCGTACAGTTCATTTGAACTCATTCCTCTATCGAAAGCACAGAAAATCAAACTTCTCGACGAACAACTTGACGAGTACAACAGAGCGACGAGCAATTTGTACAGTGACCGTTTTGCAAGACAGAAAAAAGCGATTGAGAGCAAAATCAAAAAACTCGAAGATGAAGTTGAGGTGACTTTTGGCAAAATCTTTTTTGACGAACTCGACATAAATACCATCTTTCTTGACGAAGCGCACAACTATAAAAATGTGCCACTTCACACTCATATTGAAAGAGTTTTGGGAATTAGTAATTCAGGCTCAACTCGTTGTCAAGATATGATGGACAAAATTTCAATAGTTCAAGCCAGAAACAACGGCAGAGGTGCAGTTTTGGCAACGGGTACTCCTATCACCAACTCTGTAACCGATGCCTACATTATGCAAAAATACCTTCAAAACGGAGACCTTAAACTTCTTGGTCTTTCAAGTTTTGATGGTTGGGTTGGAATGTTCGCTGAAAAGCACACAGATTTTGAAATTGATATTGACACAAGTTCGTATCGTCTTACAACTCGTTTTTCAAAATTCCACAACTTGCCCGAACTCACTTCTCTTTTTGCCTCTGTTGCTGATTTTCATATAGTTGATAAAAGTGTCGGTGTTCCCGACTTCAATGGTTATATAGATACCTTAACACAACCAAGTACTATTTTTAACGACTATCTAAAAGTAATATCGCGTCGCGCTGACGAAGTAAGAAGTGGTATTGTTCCGAGAAATGAGGACAATTTATTACTCATTACAACCGACGGCAAAAAGGCTGCGCTTGACATGCGTCTTATCGACCCTTGCGTTCCGTCTTTCTATGGTTCAAAGGTGAAAAAATGCGCTGAAAATGTATTTAAAATGTACAGAGGTTATCAAAGCACAAGGGCGACTCAACTTGTATTTTGCGACTACTCTACGCCAAAGTCAGGTTTTAATCTCTATGACGATTTGAAAGATTTGCTTATCGATATGGGTATTCCATCTGACGAAATTGCTTTTGTTCATTCTGCGACAACTCCAAAACTACGCGAAAAAATGTTTGAATCTGTAAGAAAAGGCGAAATTCGTGTTCTTATCGGTTCAACTTTCAAACTCGGACTTGGAGTTAATGTTCAGGACAAGTTGGTTGCAATTCATCACCTCGATGTGCCATGGCGTCCTGCCGATATGACACAGCGCGAGGGCAGAATTTTGCGTCAAGGTAATACAAACAATGAAATTTTCATTTTCAGATATGTAACTACTGGAAGTTTTGACGCATATTCGTGGCAACTTCTTGAAACAAAGCAACGCTTTATCACCTCTATTCTTTCAGGTCACCTTACAGAACGCGACGGAAGCGATATAAGCGACACAACCTTGTCATACGCAGAGGTTAAGGCGATTGCGGTCGGCAATCCTCTTATAAAAGAGAGAGTCGAAACCTCAAACGAACTTGACAAACTTATAATTTTAAATCGCGAAAGAGCGAAGAAAAACGAATCTATGCGTCAGGAACTTGAAAGTTTGCCTTCCAAAATAGAGTCGCAAAAGCAAATTGTTGAACTTGTGGAAACTGACACGAACTTCGTTCTTTCAACGATTGATTTTCCGTCAAAGGAAGAAAGAAAAATCGTGCGTGAGGCGCTCGAATGTGCGTTGCCTCAAAATGTTCTTACAACTAACGAGGAAACCCTGCTTGAATACAGAGGCTTTGATATTGTTCTCCCAGCAGGTATGAGTGAAGAAAAGCCCTTTGTTTGGCTATCTCGCGCAGGAAAATATTTCGTTGAACTTGGAGAATCAAGTGGTGGTTATCTCGCCCGTATTGATAACTTTATTGACAAGATTGACAAGCATCGCGAAAAGTTGCAAAACGCACTTGACGAACTTGTTGCAAGAGAAGAATTTATAATCTCTGCACTTGAAGAACCAGACGGCTATTCGCAAAAGATTGAAAAACTTAAATCAAAACTCAAAGGCATAGACAAAAAACTCGGTGTGGCATCATAAGTCACAAAACAAGGAGAAATTATGAAAGATATAAAAAGTTCAAACATTCCTATTTTAAGCGTTGACAAAGCCATTGAAAATCTTTCGTCAATCTACATTTCAGCAATAAACAATCACATACCATTTCGCTATATACCCTCAGTTATGCTTTGGGGCGCGCCTGGTGTTGGTAAATCGCAAGCGATACGACAAATGGCTAAAAAAATCGAAGTTCAAACGGGTAAAAAATGTAAGGTTACAGATGTTCGTTTGCTCCTTTTCAACCCTATTGACCTTCGCGGTATTCCAACTATAAACCAAGAAAGAACTCTTTCCGTTTGGTTAAAGCCTAAAATTTTTGATATGGACACAAGCGACGAGGTTGTGAACATTTTATTCCTTGATGAAATTTCAGCAGCGCCTCAATCCGTTCAAGCCGCCGCATATCAAATCACTCTTGACAGAGTTATTGGCGAACATGCACTTCCTGAAAACTGCATAGTTGTCAGTGCTGGAAACCGAGTAACAGATAAGAGTGTGGCGTTCAAAATGCCTCGCGCTCTTGCAAACCGTCTTTGTCATTTGGAAATTGAGTCAAACTTTGAGTCTTGGAAATCGTGGGCAATTCGCTCGGGCGTTTCGGCAAAAGTTATCGGTTTTCTCTCGTTCAGAAACGACATGCTCATTGAAAACGAGAGCCTTGTTGATTCTCTTGCCTTCCCCACTCCTCGTTCTTGGGAAATGGTGAGCAATCTTCTTGCTCTTTGTGGGAACGACCAAGACAAAATCTACCCTATGATTGCTGGCGCTGTTGGAAGTGGTGTTGCAACTGAGTTTTGTTCTTGGTGCAGAGTTTTCTCCTCTTTGCCAAAAATTGAGGACATTTTTAACGGAAGATGTTCAACGGTTCCAAAAAGCACTGATACTCTCTATGCGCTCATTTCTTCAATGACAGTTTACGCAAGAGAGCATAAATGGGACATTCAAAAAATAGAAAACTCCATAAACTACGCAATGAATTTACCCTCTGATTTTTCTTTTGTTCTTATGAAGAACTATATGGCAATCGAGGAAGGGTACAAAAACACACTTATGAGAATACCAGCGTTTTCTCGTTGGCTAAACTCGAAAGGAAAATATTTGAATGGAAATTAATCAAGCAAAGGTTCGCGAGTATGCTACACGACTTTTGAAAGCCAGAATGAGGATTTTAGCGAGCAACGGTTTTTATGGTTTGCTTATCGAACACTTGCCTTTTGCACTTGATGAAACTGTTGAAACAGCGGCGACTGACGGACGAAAAATTTACTTTTGCCCGAAATTTCTTGACGAAATCACAGATTCCGAACTTGATTTTGTTCTTATGCACGAGGTTCTGCATGTCGTTTTACAACACTGTTCAAGATATCAAAATCGAAATCCGTATGCGTTCAATATCGCTTGCGACATAGTTATTAACTCGACCATTCTTGACACATTCGGTGGCGATACAAGGAAAATAAGCATCGCTTCGGCAGGTGGTGAACTTATGCATCTTGCCCCTGACGGAAAAGAGGGTTGCTTATATACAGCCGAGGAAGTTTACGATATGTTGCCAAAATCTACAAAGGAAAACTCTCAAAATTCCCAAGGCAACGGAAATAATAGTTCAAACAGTCAAACGGGTGGCTCTCAAAGCAATCAAAATAACAACCAAAACGACACGAGCAACAATTCAAATAGCCAAAGTGGAAACTCTCAAAAAAAAGGCGATAACTCTCAAAGTGGAGGTGGAAGCGGTCAGCAAAAGAACCAACCCTCTCAGAGTGCAAATGGCAGTGGAAGTAAAAAAGGAAGTTCTAAGCCTCAAAGTGGAAAGGATTATCAAAGCGCAACGGGGCAAGGCACTTCTTTTGATGACCATTCGCGCTGGGTTGGCAAAGGCGAAACCGACAACGAGGTCGCTGGCGCTTGGGAAAAGTATCTTGACGATGCGCTAAAAGCGGTTTCGATTGACCAGACCTCAACAACTTGGGGCAATTTGCCATTGTTTGCAAGAAGACGCCTTCTTGAAGAAAAAGATGGGAAGGTGAACTGGCGACAAATTCTAAACGAATTTATTCAAGAAGAATTTTGCGACTATTCCTTCTCTCCCCCTGACAGACGATTTGGCGAGTGCGATTTCTTTATGCCCGACTTTAATGTAAAAGACGAAAGCGTAAAGAATGTGTTGTTTATGATAGACACCTCGGGTTCTATGAGCGACGAACTCGTGAGCGAGGCGTACGACGAAATCCGTGGCGCGCTTTACCAATTCGACGGAAAACTTGAAGGGTATCTTGGCTTTTTCGATGCAGTTGTTGTCAAGCCAGAGCCTTTTTCAAACTTTGAAGAACTCGAAATTATTCGTCCACAAGGTGGTGGTGGAACTTCTTTTCATGCAATCTTTGACTATGTCAAAAATGAAATTGATGTTCCTCCTTGCGCTATAATAATTCTCACAGATGGTTATGCGCCATACCCCGACGAAGAAGACGCGCTTGGAATTCCTGTTTTATGGCTTATAAACAACGAATGTTCATCGCCCCCGTGGGGAAAAGTCGTAAGAATACCTCCCGAAGAACAATAAACAATTTTTACACTGATATCAAAATAAAAAGGCTTGTGAATTACACAAGCCTTTTTTAACTCAAATGACTATTGTCGGTTGAGTTTTTAACATTTTTTAAGTTTATCACAAGCGACACTTATAGCGATAAGCGCTTGCGATGGTACATAAAACACCCATGCAAGATTGAAAGATGGGTGAATGATTGAGTACAAAAGAGTTCCTTCCGCAACGCTTATATAAAGGTCAGCCATTGTGGAAAGACCAATAAGCGCATCACACATTGCAAAAAGCACAAGACCTATTGCAAAAACAAGCGATTTTTTGCCATTTATAAATGCAAAGACGATACTTGTTATAAGATTTGCATAATAGAAAAGCGAAATCAAAGAAAGAAAGTCCGTCTTATCTTTCAAAACAATAACAGTTGCGCTCAAAGCGACAATGATTGCACTCAAACGCGCGATGATGTGTGCGTTTTTCAGTTTTTTACTATCTTGTTCAAAGTAAATTCTCAAAAAGTAACAAATTTGAGCAAGAGCGAAAAACACCATTCCCGCTTCTCTGTTTATCGGTGTCAGAACCACCAAAAACAAATCTGCAAAGACTGTACAAACAAGCGCTATTTGTGTGAACAAATAAGTTGTCGTTTTTGAAAATGCAAGCGCCACAAAGGCGCAAGCGATTACGACTGATAGAAACGACACAACCGTATTAAAGGTTGATGAAGTTGTTTGAACTAAAATTCCAAGCGTAAGTTCGATTGCTGAAAAAACAGCGATTGAACTAATTAGCCTTTTTTGCGTTTTTAACATGAACATAATTTCTTATCTTATTCGTGAGTAAAATAATACCTTTTGATGCGTAATACACAATCGCAGAAACAAGGCAAAAGCCAAGTACATACATAAGTGCAAATACGATATAAGGAACATTTGGGTAAATCAAACTAAGAAGTGGAAGTGTGCAAGCGTGGCGCGGTCCTACATAGAACATATTAAATCTGTCACCAATTCCGTTCGCTTCAAGAATAGGACAAACTGTAAGGTTGAGAACAAACGCTATTGAAACCATCACAGCGAACACAGGAATAGCCTTGATGAAGCGTTTAAAGTCGAGGGAGTGTCTGTTTCTCACTATAAAGAATATTCCCATCACCACTTGGATTCCGTGGTGAATCATTGTTTGGAAGTTGATAATAACGGACTCAATAAATACATCATTTGGGAATACATAAACTGCAAGACCACCAAAAAGCGAGAATGTCATAATATAAGTAATCATCGCTTCTCTTACCTTGCCCTCTTTGAGCCATACGATAAATGGGAAAATATAAAGAGGTGTTGAACAGAGTTGATATGGGAAAGAACCCCAGTCGTAATCCCAGTTAGCGGTTGCTCCACCATCTGGTGAGCCTATTGCGAATGCAATTTGTTTATAAAGTTCAAGAACCACCAAAACAATCCAACAAATAAGAACTATTCGTCTTATTATTTTTTCATCACTATCTTTGAATTTAAGACATAGAAAAGTCGTAACAGCAATCGCTATGAAGATAAACATTATATGAAACCAACTATAATTCGTCGGCTCGGTCATGTCCCAGTTGTCAAGGGCATAAACAATTTTCTCAAATAAATTCATAAGTTCCCCAAGTTTTTAAAAAATGATTTTATTAAATGCACTCATATTTTAGCATAACAGAGTACAAAAATCAATAGGAACTTAAATTTTACTTAAATTTTTTTGTTCAAATCAAGCAAAAAAGCAAAAAATTAAAACACAGATCACGCAAAAATTGTATAACCTGTGTCTCTTTTCATTTAAATTTGTGATTTTTAAGTTAAAATATGTGAAAATCTTAAAGTGCCTTTAATTTTTCGATTATTTCAGGGTTTGTCTCCTCAGGCGCATACTGAACAGTCTTTTTGCTCCTGCCTGTGAAAAACTCATACATTGTAAGGCCTGCAAGATACCTGCCATAATCGAGTGAGAGGTGGAAGCCATCGCGATTTATCGACACTCCCCCTTTTGATTTGTCAAATTCTTGAAGCGCGCGTGCTTTTTGAATTGAAGTTGCATTATCTATAATTCTTAATGAATATTTGTTTGCGATATTCCTGCTCGCTTCCATAATTCTTTGATACATATATTCAGTATCGCGATTATAATTTACAAATCCTTCGTGGTCAGACTGTGGGTCATATGCCCAAGTTCTATGAAAAACAATCTCGGCACTTGGACACTCTTTTTTTATGTAGTCAATTATAAATTTGATAAATGGCTCATAAGTTTCTTCCATTCCTGAAAAGTGACTAACCTGTTGAATTGTCACATAGTCCCACTTTTTCTTTTTGAGAGCGTCATTTATTGACACCATTTTGAGTTTTCTGCCATTTTTTTGATACTCATAATAAGCGTTTGCCTCTTTTATGTTATTCATATGAGTTTCAAGCGAGCAACCGCCTATATAGAGGTTACGCACGAAAATTTCGTCATTTGAAATTTGATGCAAATATCTTGTCGCATCTTGTGAAAAACTATTGCCTATACATAAAACATTCATTTTCTTTCCCGCCTATAAAATTTGTCGTTTTTATTTTATCACTTGGATTTGCTTTTTTCAAGCATTTAAGGTAAATATATGCATATTTTTTTCACATTCGCTAATACTTTTAAAAGTAACTTGTTTAGAAGGAGCGTTTGTGATTAAATTTTATGATTAAATTAAAAGGTAAAGGTGTATGTACAGCGATAGCCATAGGGAAAGCGAAAGTCTTAGGAAATAGTGTAACCACAGTTAAAAAACGCGAAATTAGCGACACAGAGGCGGAAGTTTTACGGTTTGAAGAAGCAAAATCGCGAGCGCTTTCGCAACTGAAAGAAATTCACAAAAAAGCGCTTTTAGAGGTTGGTGAAACAAGCGCTCAAATTTTTGAAATCCACCAAATGATGCTCGAAGACGAGGACTACAACGAGAGCATTTTAGGTATTATTCACGACGGGGTGTGTGCAGAATACGCAGTTTTTAAAACTTGCGAAAACTTCTCCGAACTTCTATCTTCTATGGAAGACGGCTATATGAGAGCGCGTGCGCTTGATATAAAAGATGTTTCTAATCGCCTTATCTCCTGTCTCAATAACGATGAAAATGCTGAGGGTGTGTCGGAAAAATGCATTATTTGCGCTTACGATTTATCGCCGAGCGAAACTGTTCTTCTTGACAAAGACAAAGTTCTCGCTTTCGTAATCGCCCAAGGCTCTCAAAACTCTCACACTGCCATTTTGGCGAGGAATATGGGAATCCCCGCTGTTGTAAATATTGGCGATGATTTGCTCGCAAATGTTTTTGACAAGGACATGCTTTGCGTTGACGGCTACACAGGTGAGGTCATAGTAAATCCCGACAGCGAAACGCTTATGAAAATGTATGAACGAAAAGAAGAAAACGAAAGACAAAAAGAACTTTTGAAAAGTTTAAAAGGAAAACCAAGCGTTACTCTTGACGGAACTCGAATTAACATTTATGCAAATATCGGCTCTACCTCTCATGTTGGCGAAGCGGTTTTCAACGATGCCGAAGGAATAGGGCTTTTCAGGAGTGAATTTTTGTATCTTGATTCAAACGATTACCCAAGCGAAGAAGCACAATTTCAATCCTACAAAAAGGTTCTTGAAGGCATGTCGGGCAAAAAGGTCGTCATCAGAACGCTCGATATAGGTGCTGACAAGCAAGCGCCATATTTTGACATTCCACACGAAGAAAATCCTGCACTTGGATTTCGTGCAATAAGAATTTGTCTTTCACGCCCCGAGGTTTTTAAGACTCAACTTCGCGCTCTTTATCGTGCGTCGGTTTTTGGCAATCTTGGAATAATGTTTCCTATGATTGTAAGTGTCGATGAGGTTTTGAAGATAAAAGACCTTTGCGAAGTTGTAAAAGCGGAACTTGAAACACAAAATATACCCTTTGCAAAAGATGTTGAACTTGGAATTATGATTGAAACTCCCGCCTCGGCTATCATTGCCGACCTTTTAGCGCCACTTGTTGACTTTTTCAGCATAGGCACAAACGACCTCACTCAATATACACTCGCATGCGATAGACAAAATGCAAGCCTTGATGAATTTTGCGATACGCACCACGAAGCGGTACTGCGACTGATTGAAAGAGCGACAAGATGCGCGCATGAAAACGGCGCTTGGGTGGGAATTTGTGGAGAACTCGCATCTGACCTGTCATTAACAGAGAGGTTTTTGCGAATAGGAATTGACGAACTTTCCGTATCTCCAACTTATATTTTAAGTCTGCGTGATACAGTTAGAAAAATTGATTTAAGGTTGTGATTCTCTTTCTATAATTATAATATATCTTCATATGTTCATATAATAAACAATGTAAAAAGCCGTTTAACAAACGGCTTTTGTCTTTTTTATAATTTACATATTAGTTTTCATTCATATATTATAGGCAATAAAAAAGAGATTTGCCAATTCAAGCAAATCTCTTTTAATTATTTAACGCGTCAAAACTTTCATTGCTTTTTTGTCACTTTTACAATAAGTCTTGCGAAAAAGAACAAGCCTACAAACACCGCAACAAAAACTAAAAACAGTGTAATGGTATAAAACCAGTTTATCGAGAGCCAACCATAATGCGAGGTCGGCAACGCCTCATAAAGAAACTTCAAAGGCGTTCCCTTGTGATTGTAAAGATAAAAATAGTTTGGCTCCCACTTCAAAGCAGTTCTAAATGCCGAGTTGCATATAATCGCCACAACCGATGTTGCGCCTACAAAGGCGATTGAGTGTAGCAAATCACGATATGTGAATTTAGGCAAGAAAATCAATATTCCATAAAGCGCACAAACAATGATTAAAATGTGTCCCCACACATATGTTTGAGGTCTTATTCTAAAAAGCGTGTCATAATTGGTCAAGGAATCAGCAAATACCATCGCCAAAAATGCAGGTACCATATTAAAACAAAATGAGGTTAAAAGAAGCCATTTCTTTTTAAAAATTAACGCAAGACCTGCAACAAGGCTTCCTATATGACAAACCTGCAAGGGAATTACTTCTACTCCCCAGCCCGAGCGAACAAAGATATCTATGTTTCTTACAATTAGAATTGATACGGAAAGTATACCAAGAACCATTCCCACAATATTTTTGGTTTTATCGGAGCGTTTATTTACAAGAAAATAAATAACACTAAAAATAACAAACGGGGAAAGCATATACAGAATATGCCATACTGACCAAAGTTCAAAATTCATAATGTCTCCAAAGGATTTTCACAAGCACCGCTGTGCTTAATTTGCTTCTCGTTCATCGATTGCAAATATAATTTCTTTTAAATCGTTTCCATTCTGATTGTGTTTGTGTTACCACTTGCGCCTGTTTGTGAGCCACCTGTGATAACAATGTTGTCGCCCTTTTGAAGTCCAAGGTGGTCCTTTGCAAACTTCTTCGCTGTATAGAAAAGAACTTCAATTTGTGGGTAAACCTCGCACATTACAGGTTTTACACCCCAAGAGAGTGATAATTGATGCCATGTTTTTTCGTTTACGGTAAGACCAATTATATCAACAGGTGAACGGAAACGAGATACCATTCTTGCCGTTGTGCCTGACATTGAGCAAACAACGATTGCTTTTGCGTCAATATCTATCGCCATTCCACAAACAGAGTGCGAAATTGCGTCCATTGCGTTCTTTATCTTGAACTCAGTTGTGTAGAAAATCTTTTTATAGTCAACGCTCTTTTCGGCTTGCTCTGCGATTTTAGACATTGTCTGAACTGTAAGAACTGGGTATTTTCCAGCGGCAGTTTCTCCCGAGAGCATAATTGCACTTGTTCCGTCAAAAACTGCGTTTGCAACATCTGAAATCTCCGCTCTTGTCGGGCGTGGATTTGTTGTCATAGATTCAAGCATTTCAGTAGCGGTTATAACACGCTTGCCAAGCATACGACATTTTGTGATAATTCTTTTTTGAATAGCGGGAAGTTCCTCAAACGGAATTTCAACGCCCATATCGCCACGACCTATCATAATTCCGTCGCACTCCGCACAAATTTGCTCAATATTATCAACACCCGATTGATTTTCAATCTTTGCTATAATTGAGATGTTTGTAGAGCCATTTTCCTTCAAGAAGTTCTTAACATCAATGACATCTTGAACTCTTGAAACGAACGAACAAGCGACAAAATCAACATCGTTTTCAATTCCGAAAAGCAAGTCTTTCTTGTCTTGCTCACTAAGAAAAACCTGATTCATAACCTTGCCAGGGAATGCCATACTTTTTCTGTTCGAAATTTCTCCACCCGATACAATTTTACAAACGATTTCCGTTCCCTCGATCTTTTCAATAACAAAGCGAAGAAGTCCATTGTTTACAAGAATTGTGTCGCCAATTTCAAGTTCTTCGTTAAGTTTTTTATAACTTACAGAAACGATTTTGTTCGTTCCTATAATATCTCTTGTTGTAAAAGTGAAAGTGTCACCTTCGCAAATTATTTCTTTACCATTTTCAAAAGTGCCGATACGATATTCAGGCCCTTTTGTGTCAAGCATAATTCCCAAAGGTTTGTCGAGCATTTCTCTGACACTTTTGAGCATATTTATATTTTTTTGGTGGTCTTCGTGTGTTCCGTGCGAGAAGTTAAGTCTTGCAACATTCATTCCCGCCTTTACCATTTCGGTAAGTGTTGGAATATTGTTACACGCAGGACCGATTGTACAAACGATTTTTGTTTTTCTCATATGGTTTCTCCATTTTTATTACTTCTTAAATTTTAACACACCTTTACTCTTATTTCAATAGAAATAAAACAATTAATTTTATTTATTTTGCCTTGTAAGGACGCTAAATATATGTTAAAATAAATATAACAAATCAAACATAAACATTTTAATCAAAGGGGGAATTTATATGGAAACGCTCATTATTATAAATTTGATATTATCTGTTTTATCTCTTGGTTGCGTTTTGTTTCTGATTTTCAAGCCGAAGGACGCGCTCACGCTTGATAAGGACATTATAAGGTCAAGCGTTGTACAAGCAATAGGTGAAACAAACCAACTTGTAACCTCGTCAATTACTGCGTCTAACACCGCTCTTGCGACAAGCATAAAAGAACAAATCGAAAAGATTGAAAAGGAAATTTCCGCCATAAAAGAAGCGACTTCGTCTGGTCAGATGGAGATTTTAAAGACTGTAAATGAAAATCTTTTCAAAATTCTCGAATCCAATTCAAAGGGCCTTGAAGCAATCAGAACTCAAAATGCAGAAAAACTTGATTTGATTCAAAAAGCGGTTGATGAAAAACTTGAAAAAACGCTCTCGTCAAGGCTTTCAGAGTCGTTTGATAAGGTTATAAACCAAATCACAGCGGTCAACACTGCGGTTGGTGAAATCAAAGGTCTTGCAAAAGATGTAAGTTCGTTAAACAAAGTGCTTACAAACGTAAAAACAAAGGGTATTGTGGGAGAAATTGCGCTTGCAAACATTATTGAAGAAACCCTCACTCCTGACCAATACGAAACAAACAAGGTCACAAAAGCAGGAACTGCCGACCCTGTCGAATTTGCAGTTAAAATGCCAAATGGCGACGACAGTTTCGTTTATATGCCTATTGATGCAAAATTTCCTCTCGAAGCATATCACGCTATGAAAGATGCAAGTGACGAACTCGACAAGGAAAAATACGAAAACGCGAAGAAGGAACTTAAAAAACTTCTCAAAACCTTTGCAAAGAAAATTCACGACAAATACATAGACCCACCAGCGACAACAGATTTTGCAATTATGTTCTTGCCTATTGAGGGACTTTATGTCGAAGCGCTCGATATGGGTCTTTTCGAAGAACTTCAACGAGAATATAAGATAAATGTTGCAGGTCCTTCAACCCTCACCGCGCTTCTTAACGCGCTTCAAGTTGGTTTTAAATCTCTTGTTATTCAAAAGCGTTCAAGTCAAGTGTTCGATTTGCTCGCTGCGGTTAAGACAGAATTTAAAAACTTCGGCGATGTTCTTGCAAAAGCGCAAAAGAAATTTGGAGAGGCAAACGACGAGATTGAAAAACTTGTCGGTGTCAGAACAAGAAAAATCAACTCTAAACTCAAAGAAATTGGCGAACTCCCAGGGGCTGATGCATCGAAAATTCTCGACACTCCCCTCGACGAAGAATAAAATAGCATAATAAAAAGGAACAGATTAATCTGTTCCTTTTTTGTTTTATTCACCTAATTTTTCGCCGTGTGTAGTTGTGTTTGTGTCCATCAAGTTAGCGTCTGTTTTAAGTCTTTGATAACCGCCACAAATTCCACCAACTTTTTCTGTACCTGTGATTTCAGCCTCGTTTGCGCTGTTCACAATTTCAAAGTATGAATTATAATCATTATATCTGTAACTTTCATAAAATCCGTACACATAGCCTGCAATTCCACCAACGCAAGAATTACCTTTTACGGCGTTTTTATTTTGGTTATTTGTCAAACGATATGTTGCGTTGCTTCTCGGACAACTTACATAACCTGCTATTCCACCAACGCGGTCAGCGCCCTCGACTTTACCATAGTTTACATTATCACGCACGCTTTCGCTACTCGTCATATATGCAAATCCTGTAATACCACCAACTCCCGAACCACCTGTTTCGGACTTTATGTCAATGTTGTTTACGCATCCTATCGCGCCTCTACAAATTCCTGCAATTCCGCCAAGATATGTAGTGTCGTCGTCCGCTTTTCCTGTCGCTATAACAGTTCCGTTGTTTGTAGCGTACTCAATAACGGCACACTCGCCAGCGAAACCACCTACGCGGGAAACGCCTGTTATTGTATTGTTGTTTTGAGCGCCTGTCGCTTTGATATTTGTATCAGGTGAGCTTCCTACAAATCCACCGACAAAGTGTCCACCTGTTACATCCGCTTTATTTTCGCATGTAGTAAGAATGGTAAGTCTTTGTGCGCAACCTATAAGTCCACCTACATAAGAATAAGTTGAGTCACCTACAACCTCTCCTGAGTTTGTAAGAACAGACATTTCAAAATACGAATTATAATCATTATATCTGTAACTTTCATAAAAAGCATATACCTGACCAAAAATTCCGCCGACCTTTTCAGTTCCTGTTATCGCGCCTACATTTTCGTTCGCAGAAGCCTTATATGTCGCGTTACTTCTTGTGCAAGTGATATTTCCTGCAAT
>JAZSDJ010000106.1:0-16355 GCA_045531105.1 Eubacteriales bacterium
GCCTCACCATTGTAGGTGGACAGAAGAATCTGTATTGTTTCCAACTCTAAACCTCCTTTCAAATCGTTAAAAAAGCCCTTTCGGGCGCTATATTTTTATATATTATAGCACGCGAGGTTGTTTTTGTCAATATATAAAGAGGTTTTTGTCAAACCCTGCCAATTTGGTGTGAAATTTAGCGTTTATCTTTTTTTTCTTGATTTTTGGCATTGATTCCCCAAAATCCCCCGACCTGTGGCTATAAAATGCGTTTTTCAAAAAACTATGATTTCAAAAAGACAAATCGCAGACACAATGCAAAAAACAGTTGCAAAAGTCTAAAACGGCAGGGGAAGTGGTTAAAAAACGCAGGTTTTTAATAAAGAGAGAGAAATAAAAGATGACAAGTGTTGATAGTTTGAACCAAAAAGAACTATTAAATTAGCGAAAATGTGAAAAATAGATGAAAATTTCAATTTTAGAAAATATTGTTATTGATTTTGCGCTCGTTATATGTTATACTTTTTGTGTGTCGCGTTACAACGCGCGAAATTTTAATATTAGTATGTTTTAAAAATAGATATACATAGGAAAGGAAATTCAAATGATAGAAGTTAAAAACCTTGTGAAAAGATTTGGAGACCTCTATGCGGTTGACGATGTTTCGTTTACTATAAATGATGGCGAAATCGTAGGATTTCTCGGCCCAAACGGTGCAGGAAAATCAACCACTATGAATATGATAACAGGCTATTTGTCTGCAACTTCTGGTAGCGCTTTAATTGATGGCCATGATATATTTGAAGATTCGATTGAGGCTAAAAAGCAAATCGGATTTTTGCCAGAGCAACCCCCGCTTTATGTTGATATGACAGTTTGGGAGTATCTCTCTTTTGTTTACGACCTCAAAAAATGCGATTTCAACAAGCAAAAACACCTCAAAGAAGTGTGTGAAACTGTAAAGATTTATGAAGTAAAAAATCGTCTTATTCGCAACCTTTCAAAAGGATTTAAGCAAAGAGTAGGTATCGCTGGCGCACTTGTAGGAAACCCCAAAACGATTATTCTTGACGAGCCAACTGTTGGACTTGACCCTAAGCAAATAATTGATATAAGAGCGCTTATTCGTAACCTTGGTAGAAAGCATACAGTTATTCTTTCTACACACATTATGCAAGAGGTACAGGCTGTTTGCGAAAGAATTATAGTTATAAATCAAGGAAAAATAGTTGCTGACGAAAAAACTGCATCTTTCAATAACGCAGTAAATCAAAATTCGAGATATCGCGTAAAAATTGCAGGACCACAAAAGGAAATTATCAGACATGTTCGTTCGCTCGTTGGTATTGTTTCTTGTGATGTTTATGGAGAGAGAGAAGGCGACGCGTTCTCTTACGATATTGAAAGTGCAAAAAATGTAGATATGAGAAAGAGTCTTTTCCGCGCCCTTGCAGAAAAGGGTTGGCCTATTCTTGGAATGGAACCGATCGGAATGGAACTTGAAGATATCTTTTTAAGACTTATAAATAATGCCAAGGAGGGTAAAAAATGATAGCGATTTTCAAGCGTGAAATGCGTGCGTATTTCACAACATCTATCGGTTACATTTTCCTTGCTGTGGCACTCTCTTTGTCTGCCATAGTGCTTGGTGTGACCACTCTTATGGTAAAATCGTCTGACACAGGGCTATACTTCCAACTTATGCTTTTTGTTATGATGATAATTCTTCCTGTTCTTACAATGAGAACTTTCAGCGAAGAAAGAAAAACAAAAACCGAACAACTTCTTATCACAGCCCCTATTTCTACAACTCAAATGGTGCTTGGTAAATTCTTGTCCGCGTTTTGTATGTTCCTTATTTTTCTTGCAATTAACTGCATAAACTTTATTCCGTTGTTTACATACGCTGACACGACAACAAGCGCTGTTACTTCAATGCCACCAAATGTGTCAATGATACTTGGAAATCTTTTTGCTATCATTCTTGTTGGAATGAGTTTTATTGCAATAGGAACATTTATTTCTTCACTCACAGAAAACCAATTTGCCTCTGTTGTTATCACAATAGCGATACTTCTTTCCTTCCTTGTTATTGGATTGTTTAATGGCATGATAGGCAGTTCCTTTGTGAGAACTATTCTTGGCTGGCTTTCAATTTATAGTAGATATGAAAACTTTACATATGCCATATTTGATTTTGGAGCGTTGATATATTACTTGTCAATTTCTGGCGTATTCCTTTTCCTCACTGTGCGCGTGTTTGAATCGCGCAAGTATAACTAAGGGGGTGCGACAATGAGAAGACATATTTTAAAAACATTTGCCGACTCACGCAAGATGAAATATTCCACACTTAGTTTGGCATTTTGTGCAATAGTTATCGCTCTTGCGATAATTCTCAATTCAATCGTATCTGTCCTTGTTTCAACTTTCAACTGGTATATTGACATGACTGACGGGCAAATGTTCACCTTGTCTGATGATGCTAAAAACTTGCTTGACGATATAAATAAAGAAGTTGAATTGGAGATAATTTTCCCAGTAGATAAAGATAAAATCGACACTGCATATGCTACAAACGATTATAATGGCTCTATTGGTCACATATACAAGACAGCCCTTGAAATCGCGCAGGAGTGTGAAAATATAAAAGTTTCTTGTCGCGATGTAATAGACGATTATGAGTTTTATTATAATATCAATTTGCACACTTATGCAAAGCAAGACTATATTCTCATTTTGAGAAAAAATGCAGAAGGAAATTATGTAGAGGGCGACTTCCGTTCGTACCCTGTAAATCGTTTTTATGTTCCAAAGAGCGAAACGGACCAAACACTTTATGCGTATAATGGAGAACTTGTATTCCTTTCAGCGCTTATCGCTATGTCAAGAGATACAGTTCCTACTGTTTACTTTACAATAGGCCACAACGAAACTAACTTCCCGACAAGTGACCAAGAAGCGTTGAACCTTTTGCAAACAACGGGAATTACATTTAAAAATTTGAGCGTGGCTCTTGTGGAATCTGGATTGATACATCAAGATGCATACAGTCTTATGACAATATTTGTTGATAGTGGATTTACCATAAAATCTCTTGATACAAGAACAAAAGAAATCCCAAGCGATGCTCGAATGATAGTTATTAATCAACCAAAAGCGGACTTTACCGAGGACGAACTCTTTAAGTTCACTGAATATTTGCAAAACGGAGGAGCGGTATTCTGCTTCACACCTCACGACACTTCACTTCCAAACTTGTACGCAACTCTTGAATCTAACTATGGTATTACAATAAATACTGCGCCAAATTCGGTTGAAGATAGCGAAAACCAAATGACAAACGGAAGCGTTAAACATTATCTTGCAAATGTAAGTATGCAAGATGAGGGATTTGCAAGTTCGAAGTATTTCTCTGCATACAGTTCGTATTCATCGGCGAATGCGTATTATAACAAAGCGGGAACGATTAGTATTGACGAAAGATATATGAAGACAGATGGTTATAGAACAGGTGCGATTTCAAAGTTTACCTACCCACTTCTTGAAACTGCAAATACCGCTACATTCAAAGAAGACACAGGCGTGTTTAACCTCATGTCGATAACTGCGATTGATAGATGGAGCGACGAGGACCGAAGTTCAAAATTCTCCTATCTTGTTGTTTGTCCGTCGAGCGATTTTGCATCAACCGCAGCACTCAGTTTGAACACTGCAAACAGACATATGATTTTGTCCCTTATTCAAAACACATCAAGCGTTCAAACTCCTGTAAACCTTGACCATAAGCCTTTTGTGGAATATAAACTCACAATAAGAGATTCACACGCAAGAACATTGACAGTTGTGCTTGCGACAATTCTTCCTGCGCTTATTGCAATTAGCGGAGTTGTAGTTATCGTAAGGAGAAAACGTAGATAATGAAACTAACAAAAACTAAAAAAACAACAATAATCACCGCATCGCTTGTTGCGTTGTTCGTGGCGCTGTTTTTCGTTTGGTTATTTGTCATTAAACCTCTTACCGAGGAAGAAGAAAACGAGCCAGTTGTAGTTACTCCTCTTGAAGGAGAGAGTACTTATTATGGAAACTTATCTCTTTACCCTTCGATAGATGTTAAGGACTTGATTTCGATAACAGTTACAAACGAACACGGAACATTCGATTTTATAAGCAGACTAAACCCTGTTACCGTAACACGCCAAATAAGGCTTAAAGATTACCCAACCGTTGGATTAAGCGACGAGGTGCTTACTTATTTGAGAGTTCCTACACTTATGGCAATGTGTACTTCTAACACACCACTTCGTGATTTGACACCTGAACAAATGGAAGTTTACGGAGTTACACCCGAAAGATGCAAGGCGAGTTGGACTATAAAGTACTACTCAGGAACGCAGGAACATTCTCAAACTGTTTATGTTGGAGAAAAAAGCCCTAATTCGATAAGTTCTTACTTTGTTGCAGTTGAGGGACGCCCTCATGTATACGAAATAGGTAGTTCTCTTGAAAATGCGTTATTTATTGAAAAAGAAGGATTTGTAAATCCAGCGATTAACTCGGTATATAACGAAACAGAAGCGATTTATAATGTAAAACAGATACAAATAGGACATTCAAACGCAGACCGTCCGTTTATCAGAGTTGACACAAGCAAACAAGAGTTTGAGGACTCTTTGGTTATCAAACACACTGTTGTTTTCCCTGTGATAGCAAGAGGTGTTATCGCAGACACAACATATGTTTCCAATGTTCTCACAAAAACGCTTGTTAATTTTTCTGGCGACAAGGTAGTTGCAATAAATCCAACAGATGAGCAGAAAAAGCAATATGGCGTTGGCAAAGACGATGTTTTGAAACTGTTCTATATAGAAACTTTCGGAGCAAACGAATCTACAAACATTTTGGACCTTGGAATTGCCCTTAGTCAACTCAAAACTGACGAGGACGGAAACTCATATTACTATATGCTTTCTTCAAGCCAAGAAGATTCAAGCGTTCCGATAATTATAAGAATTCCATCGATAGGCTATGAATTTCTTGAAGAAAAAAATGCAATAAAATGGGTTGCGACTAACTCCGTTGACGCAGGATTTAGAAAATATATTTATGGAAACGAGCAAATTGGCGAAAGTGGAGTTGAAAGTGTAGAGATTATGACCAACACAACCGCTTTAAGAGGTTTCCATGATAAATTCATACTCACAACAACGCCTCACCCCACAAAAGAAGATAAGGTTGTTTTAAGCGTTGTTTCGGAAAGTGGACTTTATACCTTCACTGACAACCTTGATGCGGAAGCGGGCAATCGAAATCAATTCAACAACTTCTACTCAGTGATGGTTAATTACCCAATGCCAAATCGCTTTAATACAATGAGCGAGCAAGAGCGCGCAAGCGTTAAAGAAAATGGCGAATTGATTCTTAGCCTTCGCGTTAAAATGAAAGACGGCACAAACCTTGGTTATGATTACTACAAAATAGACTCAGCCAATGTAATGTGTGAGTTTTTCGACGAAAACAATCCTACCCCTCGTGTTGTATTTGACACGACAACAGAACACGTTAACCTTCTTGCAACAGCCTTGAAACAACTTATAAATGGCGAGCAAGTTGAAAGAAAATAATATTTGAGAGGAAACCACAATGGAATACAAGTACGGTTACTTTAATGAATCAGGAGATGAATTTGTAATCACATCTCCAAAAACACCAAGACCTTTTGACAACTTCCTTTTTAACGACTCCTGTTATGCAAATGTTCATCAAACAGGTATCGGTTGCTTTGACTATCAAATAGATGGCAAAGAGGGAATACAACTCTATACAGGTGTCGGCAGAATTTGCGACTATGATGTTTTCGGTAAAGACCACCTTTACAATCGTTTGATATTTATTCGCGATAACGAAACAGGTGATTTCTGGACACTCAACTGGGAGCCTGTTTGCCACGAATATCAAGAATATGAGTGCGTTCAAGGCTTGGGTTATACTCAAATTACAAACAAAACACACGACCTTGTGTCTAAAATGCGCATTTTTGTTCCAACAGGAAAAGATGCTGTTGAAATGTGGAAACTTTCTTTCAAAAACGAAACAGGAAAGAAAAAATCCTACTCAATCTTTACATATAGCCAAATTCAATTCCGTTTCAAATGGGGATTTGACAGTTATGGTGATACAATGTATCGCGCGACCCGTTTTGACAAGGAAAAGAACACGTTCTATATGACAAAACACCCATTCATTAAACCTCATAACTTCCTTACTGCATTTATGACAGCGGACAAGGAAATTGTAGCAAGCGACGGATGTCAAAATGTATTCGTTGGCGAATATGGTACAATCGGTGCGCCTGAGGTTGTTCGCGAGGGCAAGTGCAAGAACTCTATCGGTTCTGCAAATGCGACAATTTGCTCACTTCAATTCGATATCGAACTTGATGCAGGAAAGAGCGAAGATATTTCTCTTATGCTCGGTGTTGTAAGCGAGGAGAGCGAATCAAAATCTCTTGAAGACAAATACCTTAACAATCAAGAAAAATATTTTGAAGAAATGAAAGCGTACTACAAAAAGATGTACGCAAAGAACCATATCACAACAACTGACGAACATTTTGACCGCCTTATCAACTACTGGGGCAAGCACGCAACACACTTTGGCGCTACTTGGTGTCGTTGGGGCTATAATGGTTATCGTGATATTGTTCAACACGGATTTGGTGTTGTATCTTTCAAAACAGAAAGAACTAAGGAAATTTTGAAAGAAGCAATTCAAAATCAATATTCAAGTGGTATGGCAGTTCGTGGCTGGAACCCTGTTGATACAAAGGCTTACTCAGACTCTGCACTCTGGCTTGAATTCACACTCACAGCGTACCTTCGCGAAACCGCTGACATTGACTTCTTAAACGAAGTTTACCCATTCAGGGACGAGGGAGAAGCAACTGTTCTTGGACATATGGACAGAGCGCTTGACTTCCTTGAATCAAATAAAGGTCAGCACGACCTTCTCCTTATCAAATTTGGTGACTGGAACGACTCACTCACAGGCGTTGGTAAAGAGGGTAAGGGCGAGAGTGTATGGCTCTCAATCGCTTACGCACAAGCGCTTTATGAAATGGCAGAACTCGCTCGCTTTATGGGCAATGCCGATAAAGAAAAGAACTACCTTGCGCGTCGCGAGGCAATTATGAAGGCAATAAACGACAACGCGTGGGACGGCGAGTGGTACAGAAGATGCTACACCGATAACGGCTCACCTCTTGGCTCTGTTGAAAACAAATACGCAAAGATGTTTATGGAACCACAATGCTGGTCGCTCATTTCAGGCGTTGCAAGCGAGGAAAGAGCGAACACAATTATCAAGGCAATGGACGAGCGCATGCTCACACCAGTTGGCTACCTCTTGCTCACACCTTCATATAAGGAATTTGACTCAACAATCGGTCGTATTTCATCTATGGAGCCTGGCATTTGCGAAAACGGAACTATTTATTCTCACACAAATATCTGGATGATTTTGGGACTTCTTAAATACGGAAAAGCGGACCTCGCTTACGAACTCTTCAAGAAAATCGCTCCTGGCTATATCGTAGGCGACAACACCGAAATCAAAAATAAATGCTTGCCATATATGTTCTCAAACTGCTACTTTGGTCCAGAGCATAAAAATAGCGCATTCCAAATGGAATACAGTTGGATTACAGGTTCAGTTGCTTGGTATACCAACACAATGGAGAACTACCTTGTTGGCGCAAGACCAACCTACGAAGGACTTGTAATTGAACCACATCTCCCGTTCGATGGCGCAAAAATGCATCGTACATTCCGTGGCGCAGAATACGAAATCACAGTATCTAACCCACAAAAGAAAGCAAAGGACTACACGATAGAAGTAAGCGTTGACGGCAAAGCAATCAACGGCAATATCGTTCCTGCATTCAAGGACGGAAAATGCCACTCTGTGTCTGTAATCGTGAAATAAAAAGCGAAAAGCACCTCGTTTGAGGTGCTTTTTTGATGCGGAGTGAAATAAAATGAAAACAGTGCATTGACTCAATTCATTTTTGTTTTTAAATTCCGAGTTTCAATGTACATTGTGATTACAATGCATTAGTTTGCGGGGTATTGCGTTACCAGATAAGAAAGACTTCGTTCGAGCCAGGTTTTGTTATAGTTTACTTGCTCTTGCCAAGTGCGTAAATTATAGATTTCGCTTGGGCTTGGGTAAAAATATTGACCAAGCAAGTTCCAACGCTTAAAGTTTCTATCAAACGCATTTTTGCACGATTCAACATCTGCATAACTTTGATTGAGAGTGTTTCTTATCATATCTTTGTTCTCGTCCAATGTTTTAGCAACCAAGGATTTAAATTCCTCGTGTTGCAAAAGGGAGTAGAACCAAGAATTTTTCTGTTTTGCATATAGGTTTTCTGGGTTTCGAGACGAGTAGTTCTTTCCTACATTTCCAACGCTTCTGTCAAAGTCCCAAACAGGACCACACATAAGTTTTCCACCTGCATCTTTGTGCATAAAGAAACTTGAAAATCCAACATCTTCACAATGGAAAAGTTCAAATACGAGATATGCCTGAGCAAACGACTCTGTGTCGATTAAAGCCTCAATTTGCGCCCAATCGTTACCGTGCATAGCGGTTATGCATTGTTCAATGTAATTTTTTATAAATTCCGTGTGTTCAGGAGTAAAGTTGTAAGCCTCAGTGTCAGGGTCTTTGATACCATAAAATTGACCATTTACATAGAAGCCCGTGCCGTCCAAACGGTCATCAAGTTCGATAAGATAGCCCGTATCAGTGGAACTCAAATCCTTGTCAACATCTACACGGCCAGCACCTGCCTCAATTTGGTCACAAACAAGATATACGCCCCTGTAATCGCCATTGATATACAAATCAACGAATTGAACGGAAGATGACGAGTCGAGTTTGTCAAATCCCGAGGCAACCTTAAAGGCGAGATAATTTCTTATAAGGCTTAAATCAAAGTGGTTGGAAATCAAAGTCCACTCGCGATAAGTGCCATTTCCGAAAAGGTCAAAAGCCTTGTCAAGTTTAATTTTATAAGAGCGTTTATCAATTTGTGCCGAGGTGTTTCCGCGTTCTCTTATTTCACAGGCTACTTTGTTAAGTGCGTATTCATCTTTTGTATTTTCTACACTTATAGAGCAGTCCATATATTTGTGTTCAAGAGGAAGACGCTCGTCTTGTGTGACTATCGAAATAACTGGAAGTTCAAGGTCGAGGCGCTCGAAAATAGCGGTTACGGAAGTTGTCCCTTCAACTGTTATTTGTATTGCGGGATTTGTTTCGCCATTGCTCCATTTGATGAAACGATAGCCAGGCTTTGCACTTGCCGTAACAAAGGTTGTTTTTTGACCTTTTTCAATCGCTTGGTGCGCGTTTCCGATGATTTTGCCTTCGTTAGGGTCACATATAAAGTCCGCCCAATAGCCAGACTTGAAAATCGCAGTTACACTTATACTTGTAGTTGCAACATCGGTGCGGTTTTGTCTTGTGATATTATCGCTCCAACCGAGAAAAACATAGCCGTCGTTCGGCACAGCGCTTACTTGCGTTCCAAGAGTATTTAACCACAAATACTGAATGGTTTCCCCTGATATAGTACCACCCTCTGACGGGAGATATTCGATTTTTACTACACCATTTGGCAAAAATAAGGCACTAAGTTTTTTGCTTTCGCTTATGGTATCGGTGCGAACAGGTTCGGTGCTTCCGTCGCTCCAATTAACAAAGTAATACCCCTCGTTTGGTTGTGCGATAACCTGAGTAAAGGTGTGTTCTGCCCCGATGTCAATATGTACGCTTTGCGTCGTCTCGCCGACAATCACACCTCCTTCGCTTGCTTCATATGTTAAAGTCAAGTCGTGCGTGGTTGGCTCACTTGACGAGGAAAAATCGTCAAGCGCGAGGTCACAACTGCAAAGAAAGAGAAGACACACTATAAATAGCAAAAATAGTTTCTTCATTTTTCTTTTTAAAGTCCTTTAAAAGAATATATAACATATTTATTATATACCTAAATTGAAGAAAAGTCAAATATATTATATTAAGGCAAAAATAAAAAGGCTTTTAAAAAGCCTTTTTCATTAGTAATTTGGTTTTCCGCGATGGCGAATATTGTATTCCGAACAAGGATTGATAAACTCACGATAATCAAGTTCGCCACGTTCAAGCGCGTTTACAATAACTTCCGCAGTTGCAATGTTTGTAGCAACAGGAACATTATGAACATCGCAAAGACGCAAAAGGTTTTGTTCAGCAATGCTTGCACTTAAATTTTCAGGACGAGGGGTTGTGGAGCGAAAATAAAAGAGAACATCAATTTCGTCAAAGGAAATACGTGAAGCGATTTGTTGCTCGCCCCCCTGAGTTCCTGACAAAAGTTTTTCTATTTCAAGTCCAGTTGCCTCTGATATATAAGCGCCTGTTGTGCTTGTGGCGCAGAGTGAATGCTTGCTGAGAGTTCCGCAATAAGCGATGCAAAACTGCGTTATAAGTTCTTTTTTAGTGTCATCTGCAATAATGGCAATTTCCATAAAAACCCCCTAAAATCATCGAAAAAGTGCAAAAATTTTGAACGAGAGTAAAACCAATAGCGAAAATAACGCACTAGTTTTCTAATATAAATAATAACACAACTGTATTGACTTGTCAATAAATTTTGGTAAATTTTTTAAAATTTTTTCGAGATTATTCACAAAAAACAAGGTAAAAAACAGCCAAAAATTGTGAAAAATCGCCAAAAAGAGCCTTTGACGAAGGCTCTTTTGAAATATTCATATCAAACGGGCGCAATTAAGGTTCTTGTCACAAGATAAGCCAAGTAAGCGACATATATTAAGATAAGAACGATTCCTTGTTTTTTGCCAAGTTTTCCTGACAAACTCATAAAGAAAACAATCAAGGTTGAAACCATCATTACAATAAGGTCAACTATAATTTGTCCACCTGTTGTAAGAGGGTTTACAGCACCAGCAACACCCAAAATAAAGAGAATATTAAAGGAGTTAGAACCGATTACATTACCAAGCGCTAATTCATTCTCGCCCTTTTTCGCGGCAACGACGCTTGTTACAAGTTCAGGAAGGGAAGTTCCAACAGCAACGATTGTAAGACCAACCAAAGACTCCGCAAGGTCGTGATTAAGACCGATAGCGCTTGAAGCGCCAAGGGCAAGTCCTTTTGCACCGAAAACAACGAGTTCTCCACCGAGAATAATTCCAACAATTCCGAGAATTACAAAAAGAATAGCACGCCACAAAGGAATATCTTTTATTTCAATATCTTGACCGTCACTTTCGATTTCATCTTTGTCAGGGTGCTTTGCACTCCAAATAATGTAGCACATATAGCCAACCATAAGAATGATGAAAATTATCGCCTCAATTCGTGTGATTGCATAATTACCCGTAACAGAGCCGATACCGAAAAGGCAACCAAAAAGAACTAAAACAAGGGAAAAACCTATAAGCAAAGGGAACTCTCTTTTGCAAACGCTCTTTTTAATAAGTATTGGCGTAAAAATCGCACTTAAACCAAGAACGAGCAATAAATTGCAAATGTTAGAGCCTACAACATTACCAATAGCCACATTTGCGTTCCCACCATTTATAAGTGTTGACACCGAGTCAGATGTTGAAACAGCAAGTTCGGGGCAAGAAGTACCCATTGCCACAATAGTAAGACCTATTATAAGAGGAGATATATGCAGTTTTTTTGCAATAGCCGAGGCTGATTCTACGAATATGTCGCAGAATTTTACAAGGAAGAAAACACCGACGGCAAGCCCGACAATAAACGAAACTATTTGCCAAGGGGTTGTCCAGTTGTAAACGAAATCGAACATAATAATAAGTCCTTTCCTTTGTTTTTACATCTGTTGAAAAATGCTAACCCATTGAGAATTTCTCCTCAATGGGCGTGCATTTGATTATTAAAGATTATCTAATAATTTGATTAAAATTATTTACGAGGATTTTTGATAGCGGCCTGAGCAGCGGCAAGTCTTGCGATTGGAACTCTAAATGGTGAGCAAGATACATAAGAGAGACCAATCTTGTGACAGAACTCAACAGATGTTGGGTCACCACCATGCTCTCCACAGATACCGAGGTGCATGTTAGGACGAGCCTCAATACCCTTATCAACAGCCATCTTCATAAGTTGACCAACACCGTTTTGGTCGATTCTTGCGAATGGGTCGTTTTCGTAAATTTTGCTTTCATAGTAAGCGGTGAGGAATTTACCAGCATCGTCACGGCTGAAACCAAATGTCATTTGAGTAAGGTCGTTAGTACCGAAGCAGAAGAATTCAGCCTCTTTAACGATTTCGTCAGCAGTAAGGCAAGCACGTGGGATTTCAATCATTGTACCAACTTCATATTTGAGGTCGATGCCAGCGTCAGCGATTTCTTTGTCAGCAGTAGCAACAACAATTTTCTTAACGAAAGCAAGTTCTTTAACTTCGCCAACAAGTGGAATCATAATTTCAGGAACGATAGCCCAGTCTGGATGTGCTTTCTTAACATTGATAGCGGCACGGATTACAGCGCTTGTTTGCATCTTAGCAATTTCTGGGTAAGTAACTGTAAGACGGCATCCACGGTGACCCATCATTGGGTTGAACTCGTGAAGTGAAGAGATGATTGCCTTAATATCTTCAACGCTCTTACCTTGTGTTTGAGCGAGAAGTTCAATGTCTTCCTCGGAAGTAGGAACGAACTCATGGAGAGGTGGGTCGAGGAAACGAATAGTAACAGGGTTGCCTTCGAGTGCTTCATAAAGTTTTTCAAAGTCACCTTGTTGCATTGGGAGAAGTTTAGCAAGAGCGGCTTCTCTTTCTTCAACAGTGTCAGAACAAATCATTTCACGAATAGCGGAAATTCTGTCGCCTTCAAAGAACATATGCTCGGTACGGCAAAGACCGATACCCTCAGCGCCGAATTTTCTTGCTTGAATAGCGTCAGCAGGAGTATCAGCGTTTGTTCTGATTTTGAGTTGTCTGTATTCGTCAGCCCAAGTCATAATTGTTTCAAATTCACCAGCAATAGCGGCAGGAGCGGTTGGAACAGCCTCACCGTAGATGTTACCAGTTGAACCATCAAGTGAAATCCAGTCGCCTTCAACATATGTTTTGCCAGCGAGTGTGAATTTCTTGTTTTCTTCATCCATTTTGATTTCGCCACAACCAGATACACAGCAAGTACCCATACCACGAGCAACAACCGCTGCGTGAGATGTCATACCACCACGAACTGTGAGAATACCTTGTGAGTAGTGCATACCTTCGATATCTTCTGGTGAAGTTTCAAGACGAACAAGAACAACCTTTTCGCCTGCTTTGCCCCATTCAACAGCGTCTTCCGCAGTGAATACAACTTTACCGCAAGCGGCACCAGGAGAAGCAGGAAGAGCCTTAGCAACAGGTTTCGCTGCTTTGAGCGCTTTCGCATCAAATTGTGGGTGGAGAAGAGCGTCAAGTTGTTTTGGATCAATCATAAGAAGTGCTTCTTCTTTTGAAATCATACCTTCGTTAACAAGGTCAACAGCGATTTTAAGAGCCGCTTTTGCAGTTCTCTTACCGTTTCTTGTTTGAAGCATATAGAGTTTTCCGTGTTCAACGGTAAATTCCATATCTTGCATATCTCTGTAATGGTTTTCGAGGATTGAGCAAACCTCAACGAATTGCTTGTAAGCCTCTGGGAATTTTTCAGCCATTTGAGCGATTGGCATAGGTGTACGAACACCAGCAACAACGTCTTCGCCTTGTGCGTTTGTAAGGAACTCACCCATGAGTTTCTTTTCGCCAGTTGCAGGGTCACGAGTAAATGCAACACCAGTACCACAGTCTTCACCCATATTACCGAATGCCATTGCTTGTACGTTTACAGCGGTACCCCATGAGTAAGGGATTTCGTTTTGCATTCTGTAATAGTTAGCACGTGGGTTGTCCCAAGAACGGAATACAGCCTTTACAGCGCCCATAAGTTGTTCTTTTGGGTCAGATGGGAAGTCAGAACCGATTTTTGCTTTGTATTCAGCCTTGAATTGGTTAGCGAGTTCTTTAAGGTCATCAGCGGAGAGTTCAACGTCAAGTGTAACGCCTTTTTCTTCCTTCATTTTGTCGATGAGTTCTTCAAAGTATTTCTTACCAACTTCCATAACAACGTCGGAATACATTTGAATGAATCTTCTGTAACAGTCCCAAGCCCAACGAGCGTTGCCAGATTTTTCAGCAATTACATTAACAACTTCTTCGTTAAGACCGAGGTTAAGAATGGTGTCCATCATACCAGGCATTGAAGCTCTTGCGCCTGAACGAACGGAAACGAGAAGTGGGTTCTCTTTGTCACCGAATTTCTTGCCGGTGATTTCTTCCATTTTTACGATGTACTCCATGATTTGTGCTTGGATTTCATCATTGATTTGTCTGCCGTCTTCGTAGTACTGTGTACAAGCCTCAGTTGAGATTGTGAAGCCTTGTGGAACAGGAAGACCGATTTTGGTCATTTCAGCAAGGTTAGCACCCTTACCACCGAGAATTTCTCTCATTTTTGCGTCGCCCTCTTTAAAGAGGTAAACATACTTCTTTGTACTCATTTAAAGTACCTCCATAAAATAATTATAATCAAATGAATGGTGCACGATTAGTCCGTACACAACAAGTATAACATAAAAAAACAAAAAATGGAATATATTTTTAGAAAAAATTTATATTTATTAAAAATAAAACAAAATCGCACGCATAAGCGCGCGATTTTTGTAAAATTTGTGAAAAATAATCAAAATTGAAGACTATTTCTTTAAAAATAACAACTTTAATTTGTTGAAATTTACTAAAATGTTTATCGTCTGCGAGAACGAGAATGTTTTCCTCGTTTGCCTTTGTTTCGATAGGATTGCTTTTTGCCCTTTGTCGAAACACCTCGGCTTTTTGTGCTTTGCTTTTTGACGCCTTGCCGTTTCTTTTGAACAACGATAGGCTTATAGCCTGAATTTTCGCTTTCCTCGGCGCTCACAAGAGAGAAGGTCACTCGCCTTGTAATAACATTTGCCTCTTTTACACGAACTCTAACTTTTTGACCAAGAGCGAAAGTTTTTCTGCCCGAGGACAAAGTCAAACTCACTTCGTCAAAATAGAAAGGCGCACCAAGAGTTTCGAGAGGAACAAGCCCTTCGCAAAGATTTTCACATTTTGCAAAGAAACCGAAAGATGTCACGGAGCAAATTGTAGCATCAAATTCTTCACCGATAAAATCGCCCATATAAATCGTTTTATAAAGTTCGTCAATTTCACGCTCTGCATAAAGCGCGCGAAGTTCGTTTTGACTGGACTCTGTGGCGTTTTTCTCGGCATATTTAGTGAGTTTTGAAACGCTTGCCTTGTCGGTTTCCCCTCTTAAATAAGCCTTGATAATTCTGTGAACTCCGAGGTCAGGGTATCGCCTAATGGGTGAAGAGAAGTGACAATAAAACTTTGTTGCAAGTCCGAAATGTCCTTTTGGCTCGGCAAGGTATTTTGCCTTCATAAGCGAGCGAAGAAGAACACCTGAAACCACCTCTGCCTTGCCGAGTTCTTTTGCGCTTTCGAGAACGAGAGATAAATCTTTCGGTGTAATATTTTCAATGTCGCGTAAAGGGGAAACATCTATTCCTAAATTGCTTGCGAAAAGACTAAAAACCCTCATTTTTTCGGGGTCAGGCGTTTCGTGCACACGATAAATACAAGGTAGGGAGTGTTTATAAAGGAACTCAGCGACAGCACGATTGGCACAGAGCATAAATTGCTCAATGAGTTTTTCGCTCTCTCCACGCTCGCGCTTTTCAATGCGAATAGGGTGTCCTGTTTCATCAAGAATAATATGCGCCTCATCGCTTTCAAGTTCCATAGAGCCAGCGCCCTTCGCCTTGGTTGCTAAAACCTCGTAAAGTTCGAGCATTTTCTCAAAATCCCCCACAATGTGTGCGTATTTAGAGTAAAATTCGCTCTTTTCACCATTTGCAATAATATCATTGAGTTCGCTGTAAACGCCACGCATTTTGGAGCGAATAATAGTGCTTTGAAGTTTTGTGTCCTTTATATTTCCACTCTTGTCAAGAGTGATAAGTGCTGAAAGGGCATATCTGTCAACCCCTCCGTTAAGAGAGCAATAGCCATTTGAAAGGGCAGGTGGAAGCATAGGCACAACCTTGTCCGTAAAATAAACACTCGTTCCGCGCGCGGTTACAAGTCTGTCAAGGGCGGTTTTTTCCTTGACGTAATGAGATACGTCTGCAATATGAACTCCGAGGGTGAAGCCGCCATCCGTGTTGCGAACGAGCGAAATTGCATCGTC
>JAZSDJ010000241.1:0-3669 GCA_045531105.1 Eubacteriales bacterium
CAACTTACAGACCTTGAAAAAGCAAAAGAGGATGTACTTTCCATTATAGAAAAACTTGAAAAAGAAATGAAAGAACAATTTATTGCAGCATTTAATGCAGTAAATGAAAATTTTGATCAAGTATTCAAAGAACTCTTTGGTGGAGGTCATGCAGAACTTATTCTTGACAATCCAGAAGATGTGCTGAACTGTGGAATTGAAATAAAAGCGGCGCCTCCTGGCAAAGTTATAAAAAGTCTTATGCTTTTGTCTGGTGGAGAACAATCATTTGTTGCAATAGCATTATTGTTTGCTATTTTAAAAGTAAATCCAACACCTTTCTGTATTTTTGACGAAATTGAAGCGGCGCTTGACGAAGTTAACGTAACGAGATTCGGTCAATACATAAAGCGTTATTCACATCAAACCCAATTTATTGTTATTACACATAGAAGAGGAACGATGGAAATTGCTGATAAACTTTATGGTGTCACCATGCCTCAAAAGGGAATTTCAAAGGTTCTCACTATGGAGGTTGATGATGTTGGTAAAGAAAATATTCTTGAAACAAAAAACACTAAATAATTAGGAGAAAACAATGTCTTTTTTTGAAAAATTAAAAAAAGGATTGCAAAAAACTAAAAACGCTCTTTTTAAGCCTTTTTCTGACCTTTTTAAGAATTTAAGAAGTGTAGATGAGGACTTAATGGAAGAACTTGAAGAAATCCTTATTTGCGCCGATGTAGGGGCTTATACTACTGAAATTATTCTTGATAAACTCAGAAGTCAAATAAAAGAAAAGAAAATTAAGGATTCAGAACAAGTAAAAGAAGAACTTCGTGCCATTATGCTTGAAATGATTGGCGAAGGTGGAGAAATTAATTATTCTAAGAACATCACAGTCATACTTATAATTGGCGTTAACGGAGTTGGCAAAACAACATCAATCGGAAAGATTGCCCATTCTTTAAAAAAATCACATAAAAAAGTTGTTGTTGCAGCAGCCGATACTTTTAGAGCCGCTGCAATAGATCAACTTGAAGTGTGGACCAAAAGGGCGGGAGTAGATCTCGTAAAACACAGTGAGGGTTCCGACCCTGCCGCTGTTGTATTTGACGCTATAAATGCTGCTAAAAAACGCGGGGCAGATGTTTTGATTGTAGATACTGCCGGAAGACTTCATAATAAGAAAAATCTTATGGATGAATTGGCTAAAATTGATAGAGTTATTACAAGAGAATTGCCTGATTCAACAAGAGAAACTTTGCTCGTACTTGATTCTACTACTGGTCAAAATGCTGTAAATCAAGCAAAAGAGTTTAAAAATTCTGCTAATATTACAGGACTTATTTTGACAAAACTTGACGGAACAGCAAAAGGTGGCATTGTATTTTCAATAAAAAATGAACTTAATATTCCTGTTAAGTTTATTGGCGTTGGAGAACAAATAGATGATATGGAGAAATTCGACGCAAACGAGTTTATCGATGCGTTGTTTGAATGATTATGATTGAAATTGTACTTGCATCTCGAAATAAAAAGAAAATATCAGAATTTCAAGTGCTTTTAGAAGATGCTTTTAATGGCGAAATAAAAGTACTTTCCTTAGATGATATAGGTTTTACTGATGATATTATTGAAAATGGTGAAACCTTTGAAGAAAACGCATTTACGAAGGCTTCTGTTCCTGCAAAAATGGGTTATATTGGGTTCGCTGATGATTCGGGACTTTGTGTAGATGCGCTTAATGGTGCGCCTGGTGTGTACTCTGCAAGATATTCTGGTGGAGATGACGAAGATAATAATGACTTACTTCTTAAAGAACTTCAAAATCAAAAAGATCGTTCTGCAAAATATGTATGTGCAATAGCATGTGTGTTTCCAAATGGCGAAAATAATTTTACCGTTAAAGGTGAGTGTAAAGGTAAAATTTTGACAGAAAGGCACGGAACAGGTGGTTTTGGCTATGATCCATTGTTCTATTTTGAACCTTTTGGCAAAACTTTTGCAGAAGTAGAACTTGAAAAAAAGAATAAAGTTAGTCATAGAGCAATAGCAACTAAACAATTTATTGAAAAACTTTCGCAGGTATTAAAAAATGACAAGTAAACAAAGATCTTATTTAAAAAGTTTGGCATCTGATATTGACACTATTTTTCAAATAGGAAAAGGTGGAGTAACTGAGGAAATTTGTTATCAACTTTCTAACGCATTAGAGGCGAGAGAGTTAATTAAAATCAAAAATCTTGAAACTTGCCCCACATCAGTTAAGGAAACTGCTGAACTCCTTGCAAAAGGAACAGGCTCAGAAGTTGTCCAAACCATTGGAATGAAAATTGTTTTATTTAAATCTTCTAATACCGAAAAAAATAGAAAGATTGATTTGAGTAAAATAAGATGAAGATAGGAATTTATGGAGGAACTTTTGATCCTCCGCACAATGGTCATGTTCATGCATGTAAGTGTTTTTATGATACTTTTTACGTGGACAAGTTAATGGTTATTCCTACCGCAATTCCACCTCATAAAATTCAACAATCCAAAGTTGAAGCGACTGCGAGGTTGGAAATGGTAAAACTTGCTTTTCAAGACATTGGAAATAGAATTGAAATTTCTGATGTTGAGTTGAAAAGAAAAGGGAAAAGTTACACAAAAGATACTATAAAATATCTTCTTGACAATGGAGCAAATGAAATATTGCTTCTTTGTGGTACAGATATGTTTGTTACTCTTGATACTTGGGTTGAGTTCGAATATATTTTTAATAATGCGATTATAGTTTGTATTAGACGAGAAACTGATGAGCATTATGAAGAACTTATTAAGAAAAAGTCTATTAAATATAAAGAAGATTATGATGCAAAGATAGAATTTATAAATGTTTCGGCAGTAGAGATTTCATCAAGCGAAATCAGAGAAAATATTGATAAAGAATATATAAAATCTTTAATTCCTGAAAAAGTTTATAAGTTCATTATAGAAAGAGGCTTATATAAATGAAAGAAATTGATATGGCATCTTTAAAAACAGTTATAAAATCAATGCAAAAGCCACAACGATTTCAACATACGTTAGGGGTTGAGAAAGAAGTTCGCAATTTAGGAAGAATTTTTTTGCCTGATAAGGTAGAAAAATTAGCGATTGCAGCGATATTGCATGATATAACCAAGGATTTTTCTACCGAAAAACAATTTGAACTTTGTGAAGAATATGGAATTGATATTGACAAAAAAATAGCGCCAAAACTTCTGCATTCTATCACTGGAAGCGAATTTGCAAGGAGAAAATTCGGTTCAGAAATAGTTGATGATGAAATATATGATGCTATAAAATATCATACGGTTGGAAGAGAAAACATGACAACTTTCGAGCAACTTGTTTATCTTGCAGACTATATTGAAGAAAATCGTACATTTTCTGATTGTCAACTTTTAAGACATTATTTTTATACTAATGTTGCACATTGCACTGATTTAGATCAAAGAAAAGAAAATTTGCGAAGAACTATGGTCTTATCCTTCAATTTAACAATCCAAAATCTTATGGATGAAGGAAAAAACATAGATCTTGCTACTATAAAATCAAGAAATTATTTTTTAAATCTGTTTTAGGAGGTAAAATGGATAATATTTTAGAAATAAAAGAAGGCTGTTTGATTGGCGCATCTGCTGAGAAAACAGCAGATTTGGC
>JAZSDJ010000175.1:0-6744 GCA_045531105.1 Eubacteriales bacterium
TCATATATCTTGTACACCTGACATTCCCAATCTATTTCGTCATCGAACATTTTTCGGTTTTGTTTTATTATTTCACATTCTTTTTCGTTTCTACCGCCATCTGACACTAAAAACATAATTGAAGGACGCGCTTTCTTTAAAACCTCAAACTGCTTTCTTTGACACTCAGATCTTATCCAAATATTCACCCTTACAGGGACATCCGCTAAATATGGTTTCAACTCACTCATCTTGTTTTCCTTTTTTGAATTTCACTAAACTCTGCTTCACAAAATCAAATATTTTTTTCTTTTCGGTTCTTTTAAAGTATAGTAGGAAAAATACTATTGCAAAAATCGCCACTACTACGCATCCTTTAATCGCAATTCCCCACCATCCATAAAAAGGTATTAGTGAAGACAATAACAAACCCAAAATGATCGTTATCGCAAAGCATGGAATTGCTCTAAAATAGCACTTTTTATAAAAGTTAAGCATATTAATACCGACTTTTTTATGATATACAAAGTTCATAAATATAATGTTTGAAATTGCTGTAAAAGCAGTTCCTATACATACGCCAAGCGCACCTATATATATTGAAAGTGCAAAAGATAAACCTAATCCAAGAACACCAGTTACCATCATACAAATAGCATTATACTTTACCATTTTTTTTGCGATAACTGTTGTTCCTGCTATTTGTTGGGTGGCGGAAATTAATGTTGGAAATAAAATTATCATAGCACAATAATATGATTTTTGATACTCAGACCCGTTCATCCAAGTAACCATAAAATCGCCACCGACGCAAACAAATCCTGTAAAAATCAAGCCTAACAATAAAAGTTGATATTTTCCAACTTTTATCATCAAATCAGAAATGTTTTCTTCTTTTTTATCTGCTATATATTTTGAAATTCTTGGTAAAAAAAGTCCATTTACCGCGGTTGCTATTGTGTAAAAATACCCTTCTATTGCCACCGCTGGCGAATATAGTCCTATTTCTTTTGCATTCGCAGTTATACCCAAAATGGAAGGCGCAAAACTATGCGTAAATCGTTGCATTATAGCAACAACTGTCATCCAAGCAGTAAACGTGAAAAGAGATTTATATAATGATTTTTCACCAGATTTAAAATTTACTTTTAACGGAACGGAAGTTTTTACAATTATAAACTTAATTAGAATAACAAGTAAACCACTAATTGCATTAGAAAAAACCACCCACACTACATTGGATGAAAAATATAGTGCAATTACTGCAAATCCAACAGTAGTTATTTTTGAAACTAAATCACAAACTTTTAATTGAATGAATTTTTCATAAGCATTTAAAACTCCATTAAGTGGCGAAAAAGGAAATGAAATAACATTAAATCCCGCTACTATCAAATATAGAATTTTAAACTGCTCTATTTGTTCAATAGTTAAGCCCTTATATACAGAATCAACGAAAAAGTAAACTACAAATAGAACTATCACTATTATTGCATCTATCGCAAAATAAAGTTTGTATATAACACCTATTATATTGTTAGCCTTTTCCTGATTTCCTTCCGCTCGATATTTTGATACAAAACGGGAAACGGCAGAACCAAGTCCAAAGTCAAGCATAAATATGCTAATCAAGGAAGTTGCAAGTGTGTATAAACCATGATTGTCTATACCTATTGTATCTTTCAACCAAGGAGTGTATATCAATCCCAAAATTATATTTAATGCCAATGCGATATAAGATATCATAGCACCAATTTTTATTTGAGATACATTTTTATTTCTCATACAACCTCCTTACCTTGATTTATCTTTTAAAAACTATTCTAATAGCATTTGAATTTTCGATACAAAATCGCTATCTAATCTGCATAGTATGTTTTTGCTATCAACCTTTTTCGTATAATCTATATTTTTTATTGCGTTTGCAATTTCTTCTGGCGTTTGGACATCATAGAACGAAATTGCGCCTGCAACGCTTGATGTTTCGATTGCTGGAATTTTAATACTAACAGCCTGCAATCCGTTTGCTAGATACACAAGTATTTTTGATGGAAATGATGTTGCATTAAAAGTTGCGTTAGGATTTTGTGTACTCAACCCTATTTGACATTTCTGCAAAAATTGTATATATTCTTCGCCAGAAAGGCATCCGTCATATGAAACTACGCATTTTCCTTTTGCATTGGTTTCTTCTATTTTAGTCTCTATATCAGCAATTTCTTGTTCACTGCCAAAACCAAGTATATGTACTCTATATTTTTCGTCAAGATGAGTAGTAGCCTCGACAGCGGCCATTCCTCCGCCCTTTCTTGGATCAAGAGTTCCTGCATAGACTACATGTATTTTATCATCATCAAATTTTACATTTCTGCTTGGTTCAACAGAATATTTTCCCAAGCAAATAGCAAAAACTTTGTTTTGTTTATTGAATTCTTTTTCCAACAAGCATGAGGAAAAAATATACGAATCAGCATTAGAAATAAAATCTACTTCTTTTTTTCTGATTTTTTTGTTTTCCAAAACATCGGCATATATTTCACAAACCTGCAAAATCAATTTAAATTTTATTTTTTTGCGAAGTTTTTTTAAATTTTTAATTAACGCCAACGAGTGGTAAGCAACTACAATATCTCCTTCTTTAATCAAAGACGAAAGTTCTTTATAATGTTTTCTTTCACGCCTCATTTTTTGAAGAAATCTCATTATATAGTTTCTTTTTCGATATTGTTTTAACGAGCTCAAATATACTATATCTGTTTTTTCATTTATTTTTTTTATTTTGATGGGCTTGCTTGACTTGTCTTTTGCTTGCGACAAACTAATCATAGTCAAATCATAGCCAGCATCGTTTATGCTTTGAGCAACATATTCCATCATAGTTGCTCCGGCAGGAGAAACACTTCTTGCATCTTCAACACGCGAGTAATGTCCCAAATATATAACTTTGCTCATTGTTTCTCCTCCTTAATTTTCATTTGTAAATCTTAGTGTATTTTATAGCCATTATTTCTTTTGAATAAGTTTCTTTTGCAATGCCAGAAATTTTCGATTTTATCGGTAATGTTTCAAGTACTTTATGTACAGACTCGTAGAGTTTATCAATGTTTCCATATTCTACAAACTCGCTATAATCGGGTAAAGATATTTGCTCGGGAGCGCCTGCTTTGAAACCTACAACTGGTGTGCCACAACAAAGGCTCTCTGCGCATATCATTGAAAATGTTTCTTTTTTGCTTGTTAGTAACGTAACATCTGCCATTGAATAATACTTTGCAAGTTCTACTTGATCGTTTACCCTACCAAGCATTATTATATTTTTAGGGAATTCAATAGTTGTATCATAATCTCCGGCAACAATAATCTTAACATTTTCATTTTTCATTTTTTCAGCAAGTTGCAAAACGTAATATCCGCCCTTTATATGGTTTGGATCGTTTTTAAAGTTTGGAGTTGCGTGAAAAATCACTTTTTCGTCTGTAATTCCATGCTTGTCCTTTAATTCGTTTGTTTCATAAAGTTTAAAAATATTAGAGTCAAGTCCATTATAGACAACAGTGTGATTTTTATCAGCAAGGATTGGAGATTGCTTTGCCCTCTCCATAAGCCACGGAGATACTGAAACAACTACAAGATTATTGTTAAAGCCGTCGAAGGCTTTTTTCATTTTCTTCCATGATGAATAAGTTCCATCTCTAAAAAATGACTTCGTTTCTTTTTTTAGTCTTGGACATTTCCCGCAACCAGTTTTCCATTTTTCGCAGTCAAGAGCATAGCCACAGTTTGCTGTATGCATAAATTCGGCATGCAATGTAAGAACAGTTTTTATTCCACTCTTTTTGAGCCACGAAACTATTTTGTAAATGTTCACAAAGTTACCATTTAAGCAATGTAAATGTACAACATCTGGTCTTTCTTTTTTGATTATGGAAATTAATTTATTAGTAGAAAGGCGACAACCTCCATACATAACACCCGTTAAGCGTGAACGCAAGGCGTTTATTTTACCATAAAATTCGCCACAGGTTTTGTACACATTAGGCTCAGTGCTTTTCTCTCCTCTACCATAGCAAACAACAGACTCATGTCCGTTTTTTATCAGTTCTGCGTGTATATCTGCAACAATCTTTCCTGTGCTACCAGTCTTATACACACAGTTAAGTTGTAAAACCTTCATTAAAACAACTCCTTCGCCAAGTCTTTGACGGAGTTGATTACATATTGAGGCTTTACTGGGCTGTTATTTACATCATCAAGTGTGGCTTCTCCACTAAGTACGCATATTGTATCTACCTCAGCGTTTACGCCTGAGGCAATGTCTGTATATAGTCTATCGCCTATTACAACAGTTTCTTCCTTTGAATAGCCGAGATTTTTTCTTGCTATATTTATCATTGTTGGCTCTGGCTTGCCAATAAAAATAGGCTTTTTACCAGTCGCGTTTTCAAGCATTATAGCCACAGAGCCACAGTCTGGAACATATCCAAATGAAACAGGGCAAACCAAGTCTGGATTTGTTGCATAATATGGAACGTCTTTAAGCAAATTTTCGCAAGTGTTTCTTAATTTTTGACTTGTAAGTTCCGTATCAAATCCAATTAAAATAACATCAATGTCTGGTTCAACATCTTCTGTTATTGTAATTCCTGCCTCTTGAAGTTCACGAATCAAAGATTTTGTTCCTTGACAATAAACCTTTGCTCCTTCGTGTTTTTCTTTCAACATCAAAATTGTCGCTTGGGAAGATGTAAAGAAGTTATCTTTGCCTGCTTTTATTCCCATTTTAGTTACTTTTTCTACATAATCATAAACTGATTTTGATGAGTTGTTTGTAATGAATATGTATTTGCCACCGTGGGCAGTTATTTTATCAAGCAATTCCAAGGTTCCATCAAACAATGAATCCTCTGAATATATTGTGCCATCCATATCGAAAAGCCAAAGTTTTTTATCTTTCAAACCATCGAGGTTTTTATTAAATATATCTACCATATTTAGTCCTTAAAAATCCTTTCTGCCATTGACAAATCATCAAAGGTATCAATTTCTACCCATCTTCCAACAAGAGGGCAAGCGACAAATTTGACTTCGTTTAATATATCATTAAGTGCAACTTCGCTCCATTTTTTGAGTTCTTTTTTCTCTTCTATATATTCGCAACATTTATTATAAAATGCTTCTACACCATTTTCGTCAAATTTATACAGGTCAATAGAGTTTCCAAGTGGCACCTCTTTTATTTTTTTGGAGATTTCAACAATTTTGCCGTTTTTTTCGACTACTTTCATAGATTCTTCTTTATAGGATCCTATGTCGGTAACAATCGCATTTGCCTGTTCAAATTCAAGTAATGCTTTAATAACTGATGAATCACAAAAAACATCTGCATTCATCATCAAAAGTTGACATTTTCCTGTTGATTTTATTCCTAAATATGCGGAATACATATTGTTTGTTATTGCATAATCTTCGCTTATAAGAACATTAATTTCAGGCCACTTATCACTTACTTCTTTTTTGAGGATTTCTGCTTTATAGCCTGCCATTATTGTAATATCTGTTATACCATTTTCATACAAATTTTCTATTTGTTTAAACAGAATTGGTTTTCCGTTAACTTGTACTAACGGTTTGGGAATGGTATCGGTTATCGGTGCGAGCCTTGAACCCGTTCCCGCAGCTAAAATCAATGCCTTCACTATAATTCCTCCACGAGTTCCCTATATATTCTTTGAAGTTTTTCTTCTCCAAGATCTATTTCGTGCAAGTATGTGTATCTATTATTCCTCATTTTTGTTGCATTTTGCATACAAATCACAAAGGTTTTCTCGTCAATTCCCATATGAGCAGGATTTATATCAACTTCGAATTTTTTCAAATAATTCAAAACCTTTGAATAATCCTTATCTATCAATTTAAGCATCGCAACTGTTCCAAGCGCAACTTGAATTCCGTGAAGATTTGGTTTTTCGCAATAATAGTCAAGCGCGTGAGAAAATAGGTGTTCAGAGCCACTAACAGGACGGCTTGAACCTGCAAAGTCCATAGCGATACCTGACAAAACGAGTGAGTTTGCCAAGATATTTACAAAATCAGGACAAATTGTGTCATATTGGGTTTCCATAATCGCATCAAGCGAGGTTTGGCTCATCATATAGGCATAACCATTCATTTTGTCCTTGCCTCTTTCACAAGCGAATTTCCAGTCTATGAGAGCCATATAGTTTGAAATTGTATCGCCAATTCCAGCCTTTATAAGTTGTGGGGGAGCATTCATTACAAGTTCGGTATCTAAAAGCAACATTGTTGGCATTCCGCATCCTAAACTTTTTGGCTTATTATCTTGGCGTTTCAAAACGGCAATAGGCGAGGCTATTCCGTCATTCGCCATTGTTGTAGGTATAGACAAAAGCGCGCATTTTGAGATATATGCGGCATATTTACAAACATCAAGAACTTTGCCGCCACCAAGAGCAACAATGCAACTAACATCGGTTGCGATTACTCTTTCCGCAACATTCATAGCATATTCGATTGTATTATGGTCAACAATCTCTACTCTGATGTGTCCTACCGCCTTGATTTGAGGCTTAACGATATCGCCATAGAGTTTGTCCACCACGGGGTCGGAAACATACAAAATTTTGCCTTGTATTTTGTTCTCTCTTAATGTCTCCTCTACATGATGTATGTAGCCTTGACCAATTTTAAGCGATTGATTAGTCAACATAATCTTTCCTTTCGTCTGTTAGTTCCAAAAGAATTTAT
>JAZSDJ010000170.1:0-3689 GCA_045531105.1 Eubacteriales bacterium
CAGAATGAGCGTCACATTGTCCTCATCCCTCTGCTTGAAATTGGCGATTTCGATATACGGGATAAAGCAAGAAACGCATTCTTGACCCAAGGATTTCTCCCCTCGGGCAATGCAAAAATAGATATTTTTATTGATATGCAATATAAACCTCCTCATTTTTTTTGCAAAAACGACACGAACACATTCACGAACAATGGGATAGAGGCTTAATAAATCGCCCACAACTACATTGCTTTTTGTTGAAACGATTTTTATTTTTGGCCTGGCATGGTGCAGCTCAACAGCTGCACCTTTTTGTTTTTCGATGAAATCGGAAGTTTGGGGGTCTTCTCTATTGGCGAAAGTTCATAAATCGGTTGGCAATGCTTGCACTCAGCTATGCTGATAACCTTTAGGTCAGCCTGGCGTAAAGCCTTAGGGGCTGAAGTAAAGTACGGTTGTATTGAAGAGTTTTTCTTTAGTGGCTTGAAATTTAAAAGACTCCGGATTCACTGAGATAGGAGGAATAGGATTAACGCTTGTTCGACATAATATCAAGCCAGATTTATTCTATAGTCACAAACAAAGTACGTTAAAAAAAAGTGGCGACTAGTACTAGTCGCCAGTAACAAGATATCAATAACGAATATTATCTTATCTCTTTTGTTTTTACCTTGCTGCCAGATGGAGAATCTTCACGCAAAGATATAGTAGCAGTTCCCAAACCTGACAAAGTAAGGCCAGAGCAGAAGGTATCGAATGCGTCTATTGCTTCACTCTCTTCGCATTCACCGAGACTCATATAATCTTGGCCTCCAAAAGCTGTTTCGAAAACATACTCCACTGTACTATTGCTAGCTTTATCCAATACAATGAAGTACTCGCTCACTTTGCTACATGATGTCATTGCAAGCATTGCACACATAGCAATCATTGACAAGAAAAATTTCTTTGTTTTCATTTTTAGTGATATTAATAGTTAATAATAAAGTTTATGGGACAAAGGCTATATATGTAAAATATTAGTTGCCATATACTTATCAGAATGTCAGTTTGAAGTTCATTCCTGCAGCAAGTTCAGCTTTTGAACCTAACATATATTGAGGCTTCTCATAAGTTACGGCAGGTTGGATGCCAAAAGCGCAGTTCTCATTAAAAGAGTACATCACAAAACCTTTTTCTACATTGATGTTTTTAGCAGACTTTACTGCATCAACAATAGAAGAAATACCATTTATAAACAAAATAGCGCCACCAACTATCATAAAAGTGAGGCCTGTTGAGTATTGGCTTTCATCGTAATTATAATCACCATCATAGTAATCATAGGAATATGAGCTAGACATCAATCCCGTACCAATGCCCATTATTATAGATGATCCCAAATGCCAGCCAAGGTCACTCCAACCCTTCCTACTTTGACCATTATAGAACTGACCTGCACCAGGCACAATCCAAGATAAAAGGCCTGCAACAAAGGGGGAACGTTCTGACATCGCAGTACTATTAGTTGAACCTGCACCATTACTGTTAGCATAAGGTGATACAGTTGCCCCTATACCATAGGTTGATACCTGACGAGTTGCTGCCTTAGATTGCTCTTTAGTCATTTTCTCAACATCTTCGATGTTGTAGACAAAAATGTTGCCATCATTTGTCTGGATTTTAAGAGATACACCTGGCACTTGCTCTATAATAGTACCACGTACTACTGACCCATTCTTCAAGTACACAACATCTTGAAAGTTGGCTTGCGCTGCGGCAAACATTGTGCTCATAGCACAAAAAAGGAGTAAAAATAACTTTTTCATTTTCTTAGAACTTTTAGTGATTAATATAAATTGCTTATCTTTTCCAAATTCGAGTAATTCCATCATCTGAGTAGGTGGTTATTCTTTTATTACCTGTATTCGTATAGTAGAAAGTATAACTTTCTACATTATTATAGCAATAAAATCCTGATTCTATCGGAGAAAAAGTATAGGTTGTGTTTTTGCTACCACGATTTCTTTTGTTCCAATAACATTTTCCACTTGAGAATCTCATGTTCTCACCCCAATCACATGTATAAGAAGTGCCCAAGTCACCACCATACGAAACAAGATACCATGTTCCTGAAGTTATTGCAGTATTCCCTTCAATCTCAGGAACACACGCATAAAGACAATGACATAATACGATTGTCATAGCAAACATTACATAAAATGACAATTTCCTCATTTTTATTTTTAGATTGGTTAACAACTTTTTGCAAAAGTACAACTAATATAAAAACGTCAAAAGAAGAGTACGTCAACGATTAGTTGACAGTTCTGTATCGAATTCGTTGACACTGTGCAAAGATGTTGTTTGCTTTTGCGATATAGCCATAAAGAAATCGTACCGAAGAATACGAGAGATGCGCAATAGTAAATGTACATCAATATTGTCTTTGCTGAATATTTTGTATACATTGGCACGGGTGCAACACAACTGCTGGGCAAACCATGTCACGGTATGTCCCTGCTCACGAAACTGTTGTTCGATAAGTTGTCCTACGTGCATTATGCAATTAAAAAGGCGTAACCATTCAATGCTTATCTGACCTTAGGTTACCGCCAAGTGACCTTTCCAACAACAAGCACGAACAGTCCACGCCCAAAGCGTGAACCCTTAAACGCTTGTTCTTGTTGGATTGAATGTTTTGGCGGTATTCAAGGCCCAAAGAACAAGAGCTAAAAGCTCAAACTCTAAATAAGTGTGAATGGAATCGCTATTCAACATTCATACCGCACATTGTGCAGTACGTGGCAAAGATAGTGCAAGGTTACCGAAGCACCAAATTTCACTTGGAAAAAGTTTGCAAGACCGTCATTGCTAGAGTTTACTTTATTAAGCTTGGCCTCTTTATGCAATGGCCTTTATAATTCTATCGAACAAAGCTGTCTCAAATAAAAATCTGTTGATGAATCGAAAGTTTGGGGGTCTTCTCTATTGACGAAAGTTCATAAATCGGTTGGCAACCGTTAGGTCGACGCCCGCAGGGGCTTAAGTCAATGGCGCAGCGTAGCGAGAGCAGAACTAAATTTATTTGAGTTATGCCGAGCTAGCAAGCTATCTTAAAGCATAGCTTTATATTGGCAGAGGCTGCGATGCATCTGTGAACCTATCTTGTAGCATATAAATAGAGAATACATTGCTCAAAAGCGATTTGTCACGCTTTTATGCATCATTGACAAAGTTTTATCAAGGATAATCATGGGCTTGACAAAAAATTATCACCATGGTGAAAAAAGTTTGTCAACGGTGCGACAAAAAATTATCACAGGCTTGATAAAATTTTGTCAGACCTATGATAAAGGAGTTTTTGCAGTTAAAAACTGCGGTTTATAAGGCTCCAAACTGTAGTTTGGGCAAAGAAAAACTGCAGTTTGGACAAGGGGAAATTATAAACCAATGACCACTACTGCCAACTCCTCAGCGGTTCTCGTTTTCGTCATCGTTTTCGTTGCATCTTCTGCCAAAGCCAACCGATTTATGAACTTTCGCCATAGGGAGGGGTGAGCTAGAGGATGATGGGTTCAGAAATCGCCCATTTCATCGGAGAATTGTCAATTGTAAATTGTGAATTGTCAATTGCTTCTGCACCTTGCCAGGCCAAAAATAAAATTCGTCTGCACTAGAAATATAGATGTTTTTTGTTGGAGTAAGGCGGATTATTAAAGTAAAAT
>JAZSDJ010000253.1:0-4420 GCA_045531105.1 Eubacteriales bacterium
AACAAAAATTTCTGTGCTGAGGGAAACATTGTTTTCAACAAAGCCAAAACAGAAATTTATTTCTATGCTCCTGCAAAATACGACCAACAATATATAATTCCTGACACTGTTGTAACTCTCAAAGAGGCTTGTTTTTACAGAGCGAAATTCACAAAGATAATCATCAGTTCATCCGTTACCAAAATCGAAAAGAACGCTTTCAAATATTCTCAAATTGAGAGTTTATTTGTTCCCTCTAATGTAAAAGAAGTTGGTGAAGCTGTTGTAGCGAACTGTTCAAATGTTGCGTGGGTTATTTTTGATACTGGTGTTACCACTGTAAAAGCGAATTCCGTTCATACAAGTTCATGTCGCTTATTGAAAGAAAACTCATTCATCAAAAATGGTGGTAATATAAAAATAGATGGTGGTAGTACATACTTCCCTAACTACGATTGTATTGACGATTATGGATTTGAATCTCACTTCTATGGTTACATTGATAACAATCCTACATGCGATGAACCCGGTGAATTTAAGTGTTGCTTATGTGGAGATGTAACTCCTGCAAAAGCACTCGGACACAAAGGAAAAATTGTTGCATTTTCCAAATTGTCTTGTACCACACCAGAATCTATTACCGTTGACTGCTCTGTTTGTGGTCAAGTAAAAGAAACTATTATAACTAATTTCTCAGGTCACACGTTAAGCAGTCCTGTATCAGTTAACGAGTCAAAATTCCAATACTCTTTCTCTGTATGTACTACATGTAAAGAAGTTATTATTGTTGAAGATTCTTTTGTTACTAAGGCTTATAAGGGTGGAGATATCAACAGCGATGGTGCTATTAATTCAACGGACGTATTACTTCTTAGTAAATTTATCGCCGGTGGCGCTGTAAACGTAAACTCTTTTGCTTGTGATATAAATGCAGATGGTTCTGTTTCTGTTGCAGACCTTATGCTTCTTAAACAATATGTAACCAACAATTCTCCAACGATTGAAGTAAACACCAATACATGTTCAAGACACGTTCGTATCAAGACTGTTACTGTTCAAAAAGAAAGTTGTATTGACAGTGGTTGTTATGTTTACTTCTGTGCTGATTGTGGAGAAATTTTAAAACCTGACCCTAACAAAGACGATATTGCTGTTCATATAGATGTAAAAGGACATTTATTCACCGACACTACTATAACCGCAGCAACTTGTTCTGTTGAGGGTGAAATGAATAGAGTTTGTTCCGTATGCAATCACTCTGAAAAAGCACCTATTCCTACACTTGAACATAAATTCACTTGGTGGATGCTTGGTGATGATGATGTAAACTTCCAATACGGCTATTGTGATAACTGTAAAGTACTCGGCTATGAAGAAGTTGACCGCGGTGTTCTCGATGCAGTTGCCGCTGCTATTCCTTCTGACTTTGAACTTTATTGTACTGCTGAAAGCCGTTCTGTTCTTAGACCTATTGTTGCTAACGCAAAGAAAGCGCTTACACAAGAACAGGTTGACCTTTGTATTCAAGAAATCAGACGTATTCTTCCAAAAATACAATACAAAGTAACTGATGTTCCTGTTGTTTATTTGGAATCAAAAACTGCCCTTTCTAAAACTTATGGTCCTGCAACTATAATTTTCGCATACAAAGACAAAGACGGAAACCTTAAATCTATAACAGATGCCGAAGGTCAAATGAAAATTAGAGGTAACGCAACTGCTGGTGTTTCTGCTAAACTTCCTTTTAATATTAAATTTTCAAGAGAAGTTGACCTCGATGGCATGGGTGCAAGTAAGAAATACATTTTGCTTGCGAACGCTCTTGACACCTCTACTATAAGAAACGCTTTGGCGTTTAGATTTGCGGAAGAACTTGGTCTCGATTACACTTGTCAATTCAGATTTGTTGAAGTATATCACGACGGAAAATACAAAGGTTGCTACACTCTTTGCACCGCTATTGAAATAGGTGAAAACAGAGTCGACATTGACGAAGAAAAAGATGTAATTATTCACCTTAGTTATAAAAATGGTTCCGAAGATGCTGCATTCCCTTCTCCAATTTTTGGATTGAGACTTATGCGTCTTGAAGAACCTTCTGAATACACTCCATATACCAAGTCTCAAATGATAAGAATCATGCACCAAGCGGACTTCGCTATTTTGAGCGGTGATATGCAGGAAATGGAAAAGGTCATGGACATGGATTCCATGCTGAAATATTTCATTTTCCACGAATATGTCAAAGATATGGATATGATTTGGGACTCTACGAGATTCTATATTGAAGATGGAAAACTTCATGGAGGACCTTGTTGGGACCTTGACATTTCACAAGGTAACGTTTCCGTTCAGACAAGCAGAAATAACGGTTTTGACGAACACTCTGCTTACCATTATTGGAACCAAGAGATAATATACGGAGATATTGTTACTCGCGAAGAGATTAACGCGCTCAATGAAAAAAATGACCTCGGATCGGCTATTGGTCCTTGGGCTGATGCATTTTGGGTTAACGATCGTGATAATGGTACATCTAACCCAACTCTTAAAAATGGTCAACGTCGTTGGTGGTATTCATATATGATTGAATATTCGGAAGAATTTAGAGTTGAAGTTGCTAAATTCATAAAAGAAAACGAAACATTATTCAGATCTATCTATGAATCAGTTACTGACCCTGTTACTGGTAAAACAACCGATTGTATTATTGATGAACTTTCCATCGGCGAAGCCGGAGAGGCAATCATAAGAAACTATACAGCGATTGATGCTCCGTTTGGCGTTGCTCACAACCCTAATAGTATGACCTATGGTTCTGATGATACTCTTGACGATGCGTTTGCTTATCTTAAAGAATGGTGGCAAACAAGATCCGAATGGCTTTATAAATACTATACAACAAACTTCTTACCTGCTAACTAAATAAAACAAAAGGCGTTTTTGAAAACGCCTTTTATTTTTTATTATATTCTTTTTTAGAACTTTTTCGACAAAATAAAACAATGTACTTTATTGTCGAATTTAATTTCCTTGGAAATATAGTCACATACAAAGCCGAAGAAAGGACAATTTTAAGATATTGTTCTTCTTTTGGAAGCACTTGTTCTTTTTTATAAGATATGAAATTTGGCTTTCTATTGGCTTTTTAAAATGCATCGGTAAAAAGTAAAAGAAGCAACGCAAAATGCGTTGCTTCTTATTGTTATGCGTTCGCTGAATCAGTTGTCGAAACAACTTTCTTAACTCCAACTTTATTATATTGAGCAAGACCTGTTCCCGCAGGAATAAGTTTACCGATAATAACGTTTTCTTTGAGTCCAAGCAAGTGGTCAACCTTACCACAAATTGCAGCATCAGTAAGAGCCTTTGTTGTTTCTTGGAATGATGCGGCTGAAAGGAAGGATTCTGTTGATGATGCGGCCTTTGTAATACCCAACAAGATTGGGGAACCAACGGCTTCACGCAAGGTGATTTCACCTGTGTTTACTCTTGCTTGAATTTGCTCGTTTGCTCTTGCAAATTCGTCTTTATCAACTGTTGTTCCAATGATAAAGTCGGTATCGCCCGCATCTTCAATTTTAATTCTTCTTGTCATTTGACGTGTGATAACCTCAACGTGTTTATCATCAACATCAACGTTTTGAGAACGATATACCTTTTGAACTTCACGAACAATATAGTCGTAAACCTTTTCAATTCCGTTGATTTCGAGAATGTCGGCAGGTGCCATATAGCCCTCTGTAAGAGCCTGACCTTTTTCAACATAGTCTCCATCATGAACGATAATTGTAGTTCCAAATGGAACATCGTACTTATAGTCTTTGCCTGTTTCTTCATCTGTAACAAGAATTCTTTGAATTTTTCCTTCTTGAACGATTTCTATATTACCTGTTGCTTCACAAGCGATAGCAGGTTTCTTTGGACGTCTTGCTTCAAAGAGTTCTTCAACCCTTGGAAGACCTTGTGTAATGTTAGCAGAAGCAACACCACCAGTATGGAATGTTCTCATAGTCAACTGTGTACCAGGTTCACCGATTGATTGAGCAGCGATAACACCAACTGCCTCACCGATATTAACTGGCTTTGAAGTTGCAAGGTCCATACCATAACAGTGAGCGCACACGCCACCCTTTGTCTTACAACGAAGAACGGAACGAACTTTTACTTCTTTAATTCCAGCAGAGTTGATTGCTTTAATAGCATCAGCGCTAATCATTGAATTTTCTTTAACAATTACTTCGCCCGTCTTAGGATTAATTACATCCTCAACAGTGTATCTACCAAGGATTCTGTCGTCGAGTTTTTCTACAACCTCGTTGCCTTCCTTGATGTCGCTTGCAATCATATAATCGCGAGTTCCACAATCGTGTTCACGAATAATAACTTCGTGTGATACATCAACAAGTCTTCTTGTAAGGTATCCTGAGTCTGCGGTTTT
>JAZSDJ010000126.1:0-4220 GCA_045531105.1 Eubacteriales bacterium
GCACAAATTTCAAAATTAAGTGGCATAGACCAAGATACTTTAAGAAGAAGAATACACATAGGTTGGGATATTGAAAAATCTATAAAAACTCCGATTGAAATAGGCAGAAATCAATTCACGGACAAAAATGACGAAAAAACAATAGAATACAATGGAAAGTTAATTTCAAAAAATGATGTTGTGTCTATGTCTATTGTTTCTGAAAAATTAGCAAGAGAAAGATTTAGAAAGGGTTGGAGTGCAGAAGAAATAATAAATACTCCATTTAGAAAGCATAAACACAAAGGAGAACAATAAAATGAGCAAACAGTATTTTTATATGCGAGTGTCAACACAGACAAAGGGTGATGAGGGAATAAAGCAAAGAGAACAAAGTTTTGAAAGGCAGAAAGGCATACTTGAAAGATGTGGATATGTTTTAACAGAGGAAAACACCTTTGCTGAAAGAATAAGTGGAAAGACAAGGAATGACGAGAGAAAAGAGTTTGAAAGAATGTTATCTGTTCTTGAAAAAGGGGATTGGGTAATATTTACTGAAACAAGCCGATTTTCAAGGTCGTATCTATTGGGGATGGAAATGCTTGATATTCTTATTTTTGAAAAGCAAGTAAATGTTAAGTTTGTATCTAATGGAATTGAACTATTAGCAAACGGACAGTTCAACCCATATACTTGGTACACAATTTCTCAAATGCTCTTGGCTGACGAGCTTCAACGCAGAGTTATTAGTTATAATACCTCTAATGGCTTAAAGAGAATAAAGGAACAGGGAATTAAAACTCTCGGCAGACCTACGATAGCCGACACAGACGAACGCAAAGTTCTTGTAAAACAATTAAGGGCAGAGGGCAAGACCATAATGGAAATTGCCGAAATCACAGGCATACCGAAATCGACAGTTGCGAGGTTGGCGAAATGAATTGTATGAAACATCGAAAAGAAAAGCCTATGAAAGCAGAGGTTAGAAAGAAACTGTACGGCAAGATAAATGAATATATGTTTTATTCCATAGTGTTAGGACACGATAAGGCATTAGAAATTTTAAAGCAAAACGGAAAAGAGGAAGCCAAAAATGATTAAGGAAATAGTAAAAGACACCGAAATTTTGACACAAAAAAGCGAAAAGTTTGTCATAGGGCAAGATGAACATTTAATTCAAGATATGCTCGATACTGCCAAAGAGTTTGGGGAGCATTGTGTTGGTCTTGCTTGTATTCAAATTGGAGTGCCAAAGCGAGTTATCATAGTAAGACAAGGCGAGAAATTTGTGCCATATAGAAATCCCTCTATTATCGGCAAAAGCACAAAGACCTACTCGGCAGAGGAAAGTTGTTTGAGTTTAGAGGGCAAACGCACAGTAAGGCGACACAAGCAAATTAAACTGCTTTATGTTGATAGGAACGGAAAGTCAAAAATAGAAGTTTTTAGTGGTTTTATCGCTCAGATAATTCAGCACGAGTGCGACCACCTTAACGGAATTTTGATATAAGGAGATTTGATATGAAAATTAAGGCGAAAGTGTTTGATAAGTGGCTTGTTACAATTGTCAATATTTATGACGATTTCGGACAACTTTGGGGAGTTTGTATCACTGAAAACGGAGCAGTCCAACAATATAAAGTTGAAGATTTGGAAATTATAGACGAGAAATATTTACCAAAAGGAGAATGATATGGCATATAACAAAGAACAAATAATAAAATGGGCAAAATATTGTGAACAAGGCAACTGCGCATCAAATGAATGCCCCTACCATAAACACGAAAATTGCTGTGCTTATTTAATAAAAGACCTACTTACTCTTACCGTCGATGTCGTACCGAGAAGTGAGGTTGAGAGGTTGCGAGAGGAACTTGAAAAAGAACGAGTTTGGGCAAACAGTATGATTGATAATTTGCGTGACGATATTCGTGAACTCCGAAAAGCCAAGCAAGAGGTTGCGAGGGAGATATTTGGGGAGATTGAGAAAAATCCTGTTGTTATGAAAAGTTGCATTTTTATAGATAAAAAAGGGTATAACGAACTCAAAAAGAAGTGCATAGGAGAGTAGAAATATGTGGACTTATATAATATTAGGTATTGTAACAGTAATTTCTATAATAGGACTTACCGTGAGCATCATACAAGTACACAGAGGTAATAAAAAATGACGGAGCAAGATAAGAAAAAAATCGTTTCATTGTGGCTAAGTGGAATGAGCATATCTCAGATAAGGTTTTTGTTTCCTGTTAAAATCTTGGAATACAAGGCGACCATAAAGGAAATGAAAGCGAATGGCGAATTTCCAAAGGAGCGCAAAAGCACAAAGGAAAAAATCAAGGAAATTTTTGAGGAAGCACTTGAAAAAGGCGAAACAATTAACCCTTACGAAGTCGCACAGGCATATGGTGTTGGTTATGCGACAGTTAGGAAATACAAGAGCGAGTTGGGAATTAAGACAGGCAAAACGCAGAATTTCAAGCCATCGATTTATAACGAAAAAACAAATGCAATTAGAAACGAAATCGCACTTGGCGAAAAGTCGCTTTCCAAAATCGCAAGTGAACACCAAGTTTCAAGGCAGTATGTTCATAGTCTGAAAAAGCAAATGGAGATTTAATATGAATAACAACAGATGTATTATGTGTAATGATATTATACCAGAGGGCAGACAAGTTTGTGCCACTTGCGAGGCAATACCGAATACTGCCAAGCGAATTGAGTACAAAAAACTCACAAAAACAATTTGGCAAATAATCGTCAAGGAAAATTTAATAGTAACAAATCAAAATTTGGATTGGCTCTTGGAACGAGCTTTTAAGGAGATGTAATTATGGGAATTATTATTTTATTATCGGTTTTATTAGTAGTGCTTATTACATTAACAGTAATAGGTTGGAATTATTGGGATTGGGATTGTTCGGCTATATCGGTCTTAACAATAGGATTAAGCATTGCTCTTGGAATTGCACTTGTTATCTGCTCAATAGTTTGCATTTGCACCCAAGTTTCAAAGGACACCTACATATACGAAATGGAGCAAGACCGAGAGGCACTTGTCGAGAGTTACAACACCTATTACAACAGTTATGATAAAGACTTGGCACATTCGCAAAGCCAAAGACAGAGGAGCAACAAAATCTCTTTAACGCAATCATCAATGACACTTTGCCTACTGCTGACCGTTGGGAAACCGAACTTTCGGCTAACGGAAACACAAAAGAGAGTTGGGAAAAACTTATTGAGGAAAAGAAGTTGGGATATATGGCGATGCTTCGTAATCTTCGCAACATAATCAATGCTAACCCTTGCAACATTAACAAGGTTTACGAAAAGTTAGCCGACAAAAACGAGGTTTTGAAATCCAAGCAACTACCATTCCGTTTCTTCTCTGCATATCGTGAGCTTGAAAATGTATCTAATGCAGGAAGTAAGGCTTTTGATACTCTCGAAATCGCCCTTGAACATTCTATCGAGAATTTGCCAAAACTCAAAGGCAGAACAGTAATCGCAATAGATACAAGTGGCTCAATGACAAGTGCTATAAGCTCAAAGTCAAAGGTTGAATGTGCAGATATTGCAAAACTCATAGCAGTTATGGGCGCAAAACTCTGTGATGATGTTATTCTATATAACTTCGATACAACAATCAGTAAGTTTAATTATACTAATAGAGGTGGTATTATATCTACTTCTTTGGCTATAAGAACTAATGGTGGTGGAACAGATATTTCCTTGCCTTTGCAGAAAATGCTTGCCGAAAATATCCAAGCCGACAGATTGATTATTCTTTCAGATAACGAGATAAATCAATCGTGGAGTGGAAGAACATCGTATTGGAGTTGGCATAACACAAAACCTTATCAGCCTCTCGCAGATAAGTACCGACAGTTAATCAACAAAGATTTTTGGGTACACGCAATCGACCTACAAGGCTATGGCACGCAACAGTTTATCGGTGCAAAGACAAACATCATAGCAGGTTGGAGCGAAAAGTTGCTTGAATTTATCGACCTTGCCGAAAAGGGAATTGATACACAAGTAAAGGCAATAGAAAATTATTAAAATAAAAAGGCACTCGTTTTTGAGTGCCTTTTTTCTCGCCTACAACAGTTTTGCAACAGATAAGGGCAAACTTGCACTTTTCACGGAAAACATTATAAGTATAGTGATAATCTTTGCCATAGAATTTTATCAACATAATGAAAATGCACCTACATATTACTTCGCTATATTTATGT
>JAZSDJ010000222.1:0-6220 GCA_045531105.1 Eubacteriales bacterium
TGAATAAACATTCCAAAACGTCTGTCCATAAACGGCTTCGCTCTTTTGATTCTTTGTTCGTCCATTTTACACCTCATATAACAGATTCGATTTGGCTAAACTTAATTTGACACAGCCAAACGCTCTTTTTTACTTTTGAATTATTCGATTAATTGTCTTTGCTTATAGAGTAAATGATTTATTTCTTACTCCTTATTGTTAGAAAACAATGCGTCAATATCAATTTCTTTGATACATGGGCGCTCTTTTGGTGTTTCATTTGGTGCGTGGAATACGAAATATTTCTTTTTGTCGATAGCTTCAAAAATCATTCCGTGTCCACCATCTTTTTCGTATATGAGTTTGTCGTCTATTGTCCATTCTCCGTTTATTTTTCCGTTTGATGAACGAGCAATCGCCTCACAATACTCGCCTTTATAAAAACTTGACCATATAGACAAGAGTTGGTCGTCTTTTTTTACAAGGAATGGTCCGTCTGTTACATAGCAGCCCTCGCCGTCTCTAATATCGTATTTCCAAGATGCGTCGCTCGCTCTCCATAAGAAAATTGGCTCACCAAATGATTTTTTCAAGTCCTTTGAAAGTTCAAGGGCGCACACAGTTCCGTCTTTTATCTGAGTCCATTCGTGACAGAATACGATGTATGGCGTTTCACCTTCAAGATAAAAAGTTCCATCAAGACATCCCCACTCTTTTGGGGTTACAGCGCCATTTGAGTGTTCTTTGAAAACTCCGTCTGGGGTGTCGCACTCAAAAATCGCAGTTCCACGATGATAGCCATCTGCAATAAATGATGCAAACATATAGAATTTTCCATTATATTTATGCACTTCGGGCGCCCAATATTGTGTTTCGCCCCAAAAGCCTTCGTGCCAAGAGAAAATTTGTTTTGGTTCGCTCCAATTTTCAAGGTCTTCGCTCACATAGACATCAAAGCCAAGACTTTGAAGTGGTTGCCTTTCCCATGTGTTTTTAGCGCGAGTTCCATACATATAGTATTTTCCGTTTTCCACAAGAATGAATGGGTCACGAATGTTGATGTCACAAAATTTCATAATTTCCTCCTGAAACTGTTCACAATTTCATTCTATCATAATAAAATTAAAAAAGCAAGAGAAAACCCCGACAATGTCGGGGTTAATTTTAAAGTATTGGCAAGAACTTCTTCATTCGCAAATTCACTTTGTCATTTGCGCCTGTTATTGCGAGTTCTTTTTTCTGAATTTTTGCTTTTTTGATAAGTCCCGCAATTTTTTCAAGGGCAGTTTCGTCGATGCTATTAAGATTTGAAATTTCAAGTGTGATTTTGTCCTCATTTTCAAGTTCTTTAAGCACATAGTCGGTCATTTTACTTGCGTTTAAGAAAATTGCAGAGCCAGTGAGTTTTACGATTTTCTCATTTTCTGTTTGTTCAGTTTCGAGTTTTAATCCGTTTTTAATAGATTTTATATTTGCGACAAATGTAATTGCAACTCCACCGATAACGCCGTAGGTTAGGTCAAAAATAATTGTAAGAGCGCAAGTTGCTATAAGAATTATGCTATCACGAACGCCGAAATGACTGAGTTTCGCAAAAAGTTTAAATCTGCTCATATTAATTGCAACAGAAATAAGGATTGCTGAGAAAACGCAAAGTGGAATATATTGCATAACTCCCATAAGGGCAAAATACATTATAAGAACGAAAATTGAATGAAACACTCCTGTGAGTGGACTTTTCGCTCCGTTTTCTATTCCAGCGGCGGTTCTTGCGATTGCTCCTGTTGCAGGAAGTCCACCAAGAAGCGACGAGAAAATGTTAGCGACACCTTGTCCAAAAAGTTCTTGATTTGAGTTGAAGGCGGTGTTTGTCATGCCTGAGGCTACTGTTGCAGAGAGCAAACTCTCTATTGCGCAAAGAAATGCGATAACAAAAGCGGGAACGATAAGTGCGCTGAATTTTACATTTCCGATTGAGGAAAAGTCGATTGGGAAAAAGCCTGCTTCGATTTGTCCATATTTTGAGCCGATTGTTACAATTTCTGTGTTTGCAAAATTATTCAAAAGTAGTGAGATAACTGTACATAAGATAAGAGCGACAAAGGCTGATGGGATTTTTTTATTGATTTTTGGAATTACGATTACGCAAGCCAAGCCTACAAGTCCTACGATAAAGGTTGCAAGGTCAAAGGTTTTTATGTTTTCGATATAGGAAATGATTTTTTCGATTGCGTCTGTGCCTTGTGCTTCAAAACCACAAAGGTCTTTGATTTGACCTATAAGAAGTGTTACACCAATACCTGTTGTAAAGCCAATTACAATAGGGTACGGGAAGAATTTCATTACATTTCCTGCGCGAAGTCCTGCCATAATTATGAGAATTACACCTGCCATAATTCCAGCAAGAGCAAGTCCTAAAAGACCGATATCTGGATTTGCTATGTATGAGTAAAGGATTACGACAAATGCGGCAGTAGGTCCACCGATTTGAAACTTACTTCCACCAATAGCGGAGATAAAAAATCCTGCGACAATGGCTGTAATTATTCCAAACTGTATTCCGTGATTTGACACAGTATCAGGCACGGACTGTATTCCAAGAGCGATTGATAAAGGTAGCGCGATAATTGCAACCATAAGCCCTGCCAAAAGGTCGTTTAACAAATTGGATTTTTTGTAGTTTTTCAAAGAGTTAAATAGTTCGGGTTTCATTTTTCTTTCCTTGTTTTTTTATTTTTAACAGATACTATTTTAGCACAAGTTTTAAAAATGTAAAGAGGTTTTTGAAAAGTATTTTTCAAAATTTAAAAGCAAGGCCTTTGCCTTGCTTTTTATTATTTTAGAGTGTTTTTCTTGATTGTACTTCCCCACGACTTGTCGGTTTGATTATGGTTTTCTCTTACATACTTTGCAATCGAAGTTGAAAAATCGTCGTAGTGAAATTTATCTTTTAGTCTTACGACAATTCCTTCCTTGCCATTTTCAGTTGCTTTTATTGCAAGGTCCTTTATAAGTTTTTCGTCGTAGACTCCCTCATAGATTACGGGAACAGTTTCAATTTGAAGTCTTTGTAAAAACCCCTTTGTTTCGTCCCAAGATAGGCATTCGTTTTTTTCATTCCACACAGAAAATGCCATAAAATATGTCGGTAAGTTTGTATATTCAATGGAGTGCATTGCATACAAATATTCGCCACATATACGCCAATTTTCGGGAATTTCACCCTGAAAAGACGAAATGTATGAAAGGAGCCACGAATGGTATGGTTTATGCTTGCTTTCAAGGCTTCTTGCGTGCGAATAATCACTATAAACGGTGGTGTTTTCGCCATCCATTTTTTCGCTTACTACAACTTCTTTGCCCACAAAATGCTTTGTTGAGCATAGAATTTTATCGTCTTTTGTCGCGCCCTTGGAAAATGGCAAGTGGGGGGTTCTTGGGTATTTGAATTTTTGTGACATATCAAAAATTATATGTTCCTTTCTCAACTTCATAACTCTTTCCGTCAATTATTATTGTGGCAGGGGTTGGAGTTGTGATTTTGTAGTGGATTTTTCCACCTTTATGATACCATTTTGATGACAAAGTGCCGTGGCGTGTTTTAATTTTAGCACTTAAATGGTCAATTTTGTCTGTTGGGGTTGGTGAAATCAGAACTTTTTCAAACGCCGGGGTATCTTTCATTATATGAATACCACAAGCGACCTCGTACACCCAATCTGCGACACTTCCGTAGGCGTAATGGTTAAATGAATTCATATCTTTTGACCAAAAATCGCCATTTTCGTTTTTTCCGTCCCAGTGTTCCCAAATTGTTGTTGCTCCCTGCTTTACTGAATAGAGCCACGATGGAAACTCTTCTTGAAGCAAAAGGTCGTAGGCGATATCGGCATAGCCATTTTGAGAAAGTGCGTGCAAAAGATACGGCGTTCCAACAAAACCTGTTTTGAGTTTTGTTCCATTTTCAAGTATCATATTTGCAAGACTTCTTGCAACGGTTTTTTTGTCCTTGGCAATATCAAAATAGAGTGCGAGGGTACATTCAGTTTGGGTTTTATACTCGGTAAAAGTTTTTCTTATTTTATTGAGGATTTTGTTTGAGAGATTTTCGTATTTTTTCGTGGTTCTGCCAAGGATTTTGGACACCTTGTCCACTATTTTCACGGAATTATAGTAGAAAACAGATGCAATAAAGTCCTCGTTTGATGAACCACGATAACTTCCCTCATTGGCATCAAGAGCAAGCCAATCGCCAAATTGTCTCGTGCCATACCAAAGATATTTTTCTTTGGTGACGCTACCGATATAGTCAATGTATCGACACATTGACCTGTATTGTGCCTTCAAAATATCTTTGCTACCATAGGTTAGATACATTTGATAAGGAATTATTGTACAACTATCGCCCCAAACTGCGGCACTTGATTCTTCTCTTGCCCAATCCCACGAAAGTGTTTGAGGAATTACATTTGGTATATAGCCCTCTTTCCCTTGGTCAAGGCGCATATCGGTGAGCCATTTTTTGAAGAATTTTTCAACATCAAAGTTATAAGATGCGGTTTTGCAAAACACGGTTGCGTCACCTGTCCAACCTTGTCTTTCATCTCTTTGAGGGCAATCGGTTGGTATATCGAGAAAGTTACCTTTTTGTCCCCATATGATATTTGAGAAAAGTTGGTTTAGGAGTGAACTTGACGAGTCGAGGTAACCTGTTCTTTTTATTTCAGAATGAACCACGATTGCTCTTATGTTCTCTCTTGTTATTTCTTTCGGAAAACTATCGACTCTTATGTATCTAAATCCCCAAAATGCAAGTCTTGGTTTGTAGTAGTTTTTTCCGTCCTTGCATATGTATTCAAATCTTGCCTTTGCATCGCGATAGTTTTCGTTATAGAAGTTTCCGTGCTTGTCGAGAACTTCGCAAACGGTAAATTCGACTTTGTCGCCTAATTTTGCATCGGTTTCAAATTCGAAATAACCTGTAAGATTTTGACCAAAATCTAAGATTGTATCCCCGTTTGGCGCTTTGAAAATCGACACAGGGGCAATCTTTTCTTGTTCTTTTATTTTTTCACCCTGTTGCTTTACTATTTGGGTTTTGTCTTGATTATAAAGTTTCACAGGAACTGGTGTGTCTTTGAATGTTTGGTCATATATTTCGCCATCGTAAAGTTCAGCAAAGCGAAGTTTATCTTTTTTCGCAAACCAAGTTTCATTTGTTGTAATTGTTTCTTTTGTGTTGTCCTCATAGGTTACTTGAATTTGGCAAATCAAGGCTTTTTTCTCTTGCTCGTCAGCACCGAAATTAATTTTTCCTTTGTACCAACCATCTGAAACTGTGACTTCGAGTGTATTTTCGGCTGTGAGCATTTTTGTGATATTGTAAGTTTGGTATTGAACTCTTTTACGCGAGGTAAAGCCTGGGGCTAATATAAAATCGCCAACTCTTTCACCATTGATTGTAGCATAATAGCAACCAAGGGTGGTTATGTTCAAAATTGCCTTTTTTACCTTTTTTGAAAAATTGAGTTGTTTTACAAAAGTTACAGGCTCGTGTAAGATGTCGTTTGCATGAATTAGCCAATTTGCGTTTTCAAACATAATTTTACCCCTTGTTTTGTGAAAATCTTGCTTTTATTCTATCATATAAATACTAAAAAAATCAAGATATAGCGCCAAAAACAAGGCTTGAAAAATATATTTTAAAAAATTTTCAAAAAACTATTGCAAAATCAAAATAGTTGTGTTATAATACACTAGCATTAAGGCACGGCCCGTTGGTCAAGCGGTTAAGACACGGCCCTTTCACGGCTGTAACATGGGTTCGATTCCCGTACGGGTCACCAAGAAAAACGCAACCGAACTATTTCGTTACGAAAGAGTGGTTTGGCTGCGTTTTTTCTTTATCTTGAGCACACCAAAAAAACACAAAAGAGCTAGGATTTTCCTTGCACTTTCTTATTTAAAGTTTGAATATAAATCCTTCTTTTGATTCTTTTTCTATATAACTATTGATATCCTGAGTTACCTCTAAATAAAGCTTTTTAACTCGAATTGTTATAGTTTTTTCTTCTTCATTTATTTTTGGCTGTCCGAACACAAGTGGACGCATTTTCAAAACTTCTCTTGGCGCTCCTTCTACTCCATTACTTGCTAACAGAATAACTCTATTAGGGGAGAATGGTAAAATAGAATACATACGAAGTTGCTTCCCACTATCTTGTATTCCTGTAATATCTAC
>JAZSDJ010000124.1:0-5347 GCA_045531105.1 Eubacteriales bacterium
ATGCGCGAATCGTTGCAACCAATACAATTGCATCCGGTTTAAGGTTACCGATTCTGCACTTAATATCCAAAAATTTCTCCGCACCCAAATCAGCACCGAAACCGGCTTCCGTAATTACATAATCCGCCATCTTCATCGCTGCCTTGGTCGCTCTGACGCTGTTACAACCATGTGCGATATTAGCAAAGGGTCCGCCATGAATAATCGCAGGTGTATTTTCAAGTGTTTGAACAAGGTTTGGTTTAAGTGCGTCTTTAAGAACAGCCGCCATAGCGCCATTTACACCGAGGTCACGACAGTAAACTGGCTTTCCGTCGTATGTATAAGCAACCAAAATTCTGCCAAGTCTGTCTTTAAGATCCATAATATTTTCGCTAAGACAAAGAATAGCCATAATTTCGCTTGCAACTGTAATCATGAAGTGGTCTTGGCGTGGAACTCCGTCCATTTTGTTTCCAAGTCCTACGATTACATTACGGAGGGCTCTATCATTCATATCAAGAACGCGTGAGAAAAGGATTCTTCTTTGGTCAATGCCAAGTGCGTTGCCTTGTTGAATGTGGTTGTCAATCATTGCTGAAAGAAGGTTGTTTGCTGTTGTGATTGCGTGGAAGTCGCCTGTGAAGTGAAGGTTAATATCTTCCATTGGCAATACTTGTGCGTATCCACCACCTGCTGCTCCACCTTTAACTCCGAATACAGGTCCAAGAGATGGTTCACGAAGAGCGATGATGCTATCTTTACCGATTTTGCTCATTGCCATGCCAAGACCAACTGTTGTTGTTGTCTTGCCTTCGCCTGCTGGGGTTGGGTTGATTGCTGTTACAAGAATGAGTTTTCCATCTTTCTTGTCTGCCATTCTTTCAAGAAAGGCATCTGTGATTTTCGCCTTATAACGACCATAAGGCTCGTACTCTTCTTCACGAAGACCGATTTTTTCTGCGATTTTAGAAATTGGTTCAAGGGTCGCGCCCTGTGCGATTTCGATGTCTGTTAACATTTTTGAAATCCTCCTACTTTAAGATACATTAGTGATTTTATTGTATCACATATCGCGCGCGATTTCAAACATTTTTTACATATTTCTTTACAATTTTTCAATTTTGTGATATACTCATTATACTTTTAACATATTTTTGGTTATAATTAACAAATATTTCTACCCGTGGCACAGTTGGATAGCGCGTCAGACTCCGACTCTGAAGGTCATAGGTTCAAATCCTATCGGGTAGGCCAAAAACCGACAAGTTTTCACTTGTCGGTTTTTACTTCTTCACTCTTCATTTTTTATTTAGAACTTGTTGATTGGTAATATTACTAAGTATAATAAAATCAAAAAGCACTCACTTATTCCGTGAGTGCTTTTAACTTATTGAATAGTTCGGTACGGATTTTTCGCCAGATGCTTTAATGATTTTAATTTCTTCGAATTTTTCGCCTATATATGTCAATTTAACCAAATCATTTGGATTTACTTTATTATAAATTTTCTTTGGCACATCAAGTTCAAGCGAATCTTCAAACATTACATAATAGAATGTCACGCAACCATGTCCGCTTCCTGCTATGTGTTCTCTTTTGTTTACTACTTTGGTAGTTATAGTTACCAAATTCTTCTTTTCACCAGAATTTGAAACAGCGGGCAAAACAAAGAGTCTAAACAACACAATAATAGCGCCGCCAACAATAATTATTGGAAAAACTATGAATAAAAATGTTGCAAAAATTTTTGGAATCATACTTTGCCCCCTTAGTGTTATTTCTTTAATTTCATTGTACCATAAATAAATCAAATAGTAAACGATAACAACATTTTTGAGTTTTTACCAACCAAATTGTGTTTTGGATTGTCTATTATTTTATAAGATTTATTTTAGGAGTTTTTATGAAAAGGGTTTTTGTTCTATTTTCTTTGTTAATTCTTATATGCTTTGCTGGATGTAAGGCTGTTGATAATGGTTCTACGGAGTCAAGAGAAGCAACTGAAACAAGTGGTCAGGTGGAGCTTTCGTATTCGAACGAATGGTCCTACAATGCAAAAAGCCACTGGCACAGCTGTGTAACCGACGGCTTCAGAGGGCTAAAAAAGGACGAGGCTGAGCACATTGATTCAAATGAGCAAATTTTAAAGCCTACCACTGAAACCGAGGCAGGAGTGGCAAGATACACCTGCTCTGTTTGTGGATACAAATATCAAAAATACATTTATTTACAAGCATCTATTGTTTCCTTGCCTACTATTGAGAAGGCTTACATTGGGCAAAAGCTCTCCTCTGTTGCCTTGAATGGTGGCGAAGGAAGCGTTGATGGCATCTTTGAATGGACAAATCCTGACGAAAAAATAACAGCAAGTGGTGAGTATAGTGTAACCTTTAAGCCAAATAGCTCTGACACCTATGCTCCTATTGAAGCAAAAATAAATGTTGTAGCCGAACAGCTCACTGTAAATATTACTTGTGGAGAGAATGGAAGTGCGTCCTTGTTGGGAAGCATTAATGTTGACTACAACGGCTCACTCGAAATTTTATTTACTCCCGACAATGGTTATATGGTAGAGTCTGTTTTAGTTGATGGTGCTTTATGCTCTGTCACAAGATATACATTTACCGATATAACAGAAAATCACACTCTTAGTGTCACCTTCAAGGAAATGTCCTCTCTACCTTACACGATTACATGTTTATCTGGAACACAAGACTGCTATGCTGTTACTGAAAGCACAATCACATTTGGTGCAATTAGTGAAAACAGTGTTTACTCCATAAGTGGCTCTTTTGATGGTAACATTGTTATTAATGTTGGTGAGACCTACAACTTTGAGCTTCAATTAACTGGCTTTTCCTTGACCTCTAGCAGTGAGTGTCCTATTGTAGTAGCAAGTGCAAAAAATGTTGATATAAAGGCAAAGGCTAGTACGCAAAGCTTTATTTACGATGACAGAGATACCGTTGACGAAACGGACACAACGAAATACTCTGCCTCTATATATTCCCTCTCTGATCTTGACATTTGTGGTCAAGGAAGCTTGACAATAATTTCAAAAAACAACAATGGCATTCACACAAAGGACGATTTGGTTGTAAAAAATCTTACTCTTTCTGTAAATTGTGTTGACAACGCCTTAAAGGGAAATGATAGCGTAACCATCACAAATGCTACAACCACTCTTATATCGACAGGTGGTGACTGCATCAAGACTACTAACAGCGATATTTCTACGAATACAAGCAAGCAAAGGGGTATTATTTCAATAAGTGGCGGAGTTCACAAGCTATATTCGGCTTGTGACGGAATTGATGCATCATATGATGTGATTATTGATGATGAAGCAACTGTGATTGATATTTTTACAGACAAATATTCATCTTATTCAAAGGATATAACCACCGTTACCGAAAGCAACTATTACATTAGATATTCAAGCAACTCATACTCCTTTTCGCTAAAATATATAAACAATGACGGAGCATACGCTTGGGAAAATGCTGAATATTATACAAGCGTTCAGGGTGGGCGAAGCACCTATTACTATTATTCGGTTCCAAAAAGAGATGATTTCACAAGCTTTATAGTTTATATTTACTCGAACTCTCAAGCACAAGGGCAAGGCGATGATTATTACGCTTGTACTGAAGCAATGAGCCACAACGACAGCTATGATACCTTGGCTCTGAGCAATCGTATGGGAAGTCTTTCACTAAGCTGGACATCCTTCTCCTCTAGCACAAGCACTCAGCCTGGTGGTATGGGTGGAATGAACGAGGGCAACTCTGACAAGGGCACATACTCAACAAAGGGCATCAAGGCTTCAAATCAAATTACAATTAACAATGGCACTATAACAATTCAAGCATACGACGATGCTATACACGCAAATAATGATGTAACTCTTGAAAATGGTCAAACGCCTATTGGAAATCTTACAATAAATGGTGGCAAGATAACTGTTTCTAGCAACGATGACGGCTTACACGCTGACGGAACGCTTTCAATAACAAATGGTGAGATTTGCGTTTTGGAAAGCTATGAGGGTGTTGAGGGAGCATTTATAAGCATATCAGGTGGTAATATTTCTGTGAATTCAAAGGACGACGGACTTAATGGCGGTAGCACAACTGGAAATGCAATCACCATAAGCGGTGGCGAGCTTTATGTTTATTGTACGGGCGATGGAATTGATTCAAATAGCACGAGCTCAAATGGTGGAATTGTTTTCTCTGGTGGAAAAACAGTTGTTATCTGCAATTCAAATGGAAACTCTGCAATTGATACAGAAAAGGGCTACTCGCACACAGGTGGAGCTGTTCTTGCGATTATGTCCTCTGGTGGAATGACAAGCGAAAGCGCGAATGGCTCTTCGATTGGAATGACGACGAAGTCTTCTCTTTCCTTGACAAGTGGCTCTTATGTTACTGTAAGTGTAGATGGAGCTGAGGTTGTTTGTGTAAAGATGCCTTGCTTACTTTCTGCCTATGCAGTATATCTTGGCTCAAGCTCTGCAAGCATTTCAAGCTCTAGCTCAAGCTCTGCAAGCTTTAATTCAAATGGTGTTTCTTGGAACGATTAATAAAAAACGGCTGAAATCAGCCGTTTTTTGATTTATACCATAATTTTTTAAAAAAACATTTGAAATTATATATAATATATGGTACAATATACAGGACTGTATGTAAGAATATTTTAAATATAGGAGATTAAAATGAGTTCAGAAACTACCAAAAGAAGTTCCTTTACCGGTAAACTTGGATTTATTCTCGCTGCTGCGGGAAGTGCCGTTGGCCTTGGTAATATTTGGAGATTCCCTTATCTTGCTGCAAAGTATGGGGGTGGAATTTTCCTTCTCACTTATATAATTCTTTCTGTAACATTTGGTTTTGCCCTTATGGTTGCAGAAATTGCGATAGGAAGAAAGACACAGCAAAGTCCTCTTGGCGCTTTTAAAGTTCTTAACAAACGCTTCGCTTGGGTTGGCGTTCTTGCCACTATAATTCCTGTTATTATTCTCCCTTACTATTCTGTAATTGGTGGTTGGGTAACCAAATATATGTTTGGTTTTATGACGGGCAGTATGAATAATATGGCAACTGATGGCTATTTTGAGGGCTACATCGGCTCTGTTGGTCAGCCTATTTTATGGTTCCTTTTATTCATTGTTTTAACCACTCTTATTGTTATTTTCGGTGTTCAAAAGGGTATCGAGAAGGTAAGCAAGGTTATGATGCCACTTCTTGTTGTTTTGATGATATTCATCGTTATTTATTCTATTTGTTCAATCGACGGGGCTTGGAGCGGTGTGGTTTATTACATCAAGCCTGATTTCTCAAACTTCTCTATAAGTCGGAGGCCA
>JAZSDJ010000094.1:0-2145 GCA_045531105.1 Eubacteriales bacterium
CCTAAGACCGCTTGGCCTCCGACTTCGTTAATAATTCTTCTGGGCATAGCGCCAACATATGTTTTTCTATGACCGCGAATGTCAGCCTCATCTCTTACTCCACCCAAAGAAACTCTTACATATTTTCGTTTGAGCGAACGAGCGATAGATGCGCAAAGAGAAGTTTTACCAACACCAGGAGGGCCAACAAGACATATAATTTGATTTTTAATATCAGGATTTAATTGCTTAACAGCAATAAATTCGAGAATTCTTTCTTTTACTTTTTGCAAGCCATAATGGTCTGCATCAAGAATTTTTCTTGCAACAGAAACATCGCTTGCATCTTTTGAATATTTTCCAAAAGGAATTTCAAGACAGGTTTCGATATAGTTGCGAAGCACAGTTGCTTCTGGCGTGCCAAAAGGTGCTTTATTGAATTTATAAAGTTCTTTTAAAAGTTTTTCTTCTACATTTTTTGGGAATTTCTTGGCAATTATTTCGTCATAAAGTTCCTCGCTGTCACTTGCAGTATCATTGCCAAGTTCGCTTTGAATTATCTTTATTTGCTCGCGCAAATAATATTCCTTTTGGCTTTCGTCAATCTTTTCTTTTGTTTTCTTTTGGATTCCTGCTTCAATCTTTATAATACGGGCTTCTCTTGAAAGAATTTTAAGAAGTACTTCGGCTCTTTCATAAGGATTGAATTTATTAAGAACAGATTGCTTGTCTTCAAGTCTAACAAGAAGATTAGAAGCCGTAAAGTCACAGAGAAAATCAATATCATCAATAGTTTCGGCTTTTGAAATAAATTCTCTTGAAGGAACAGGAAAAAGAGACACAATAGAGTGAATACTCGCTCTTATTCTACGAATAAAAGCATCATGCTTTTCGGCAGAATAGCCGTCTATTTCGATTTTTTTTGATGTTACAGAAGCCACATAGTAACCGCCTGATGGTGCAACTGTTCCTGTTTCAGCACGGCAAATGCCTTCGAAAACTGCCTTGATATTACCATCATTACTTGAAATTACTTGCTTTATTTTCGCCACAACGCCAACTTTTTCGAGATTTGAAGGTATAAAATCTTCTTCGTCGTGGTCTTTTTGAGCGACTAAATAGATATAAGAGCCAGTTTTTTGTGCCATTTCAACAGCATTTTTAGATGCTTGTCTACCAATCTCAACACTTACAGGAATTGAGGGGAAAGCGATAATTCCTCGCATGGCTAAAACAGGCAATGTATATTGTTCGCATATTTCGTTATATGTAATCATTTTTTAATCCTTTCCATAGGGGTTTTGCTAAAAAACGATATGCAAAAAGTTGTTTGCATTCGTTGTCAAGGTACAGTATAACATAAAATTTTGAAAAAATCTATAATATTTTATAAAATAATATAAAAAGCAAAAAAATATTTGACAGAGTAAGGTTATTGTAGTAAAATAAATCATAGAAATCGCAAGGAGAAACTAAAATATGATTTTAGAAGACCAAGAAATAGAAAAAGCGCCTTTTGAAAATGATGAAGAAGTACTTGTGCCGATTGAAATTACCGAGCGAGACGGAAAGATTGAAGTAATAACTTTTAAGAAAACTCAAAAAATAGCACAAGAATTTGAAGAAAAATTTATAAGTTCGCCATTTTCTGACGAGGCTGTTGAGTTCTTACACGAAAATCTTGAAGACATCGTTTCAAGTTGGGGTTATGAAGTTGATGATTTGAACGAAGGCCACATAATAACATATATTCATGAAAAATTGACCGAAAATTTGATACTTCCTAACACAATAATGATAAAAAATTCGGAAGAGTACGACAATCTTACAGAATATGAATTAGAAGCAATTCCAAATAATAGTGACGAGTGCTATTTTGTCGCGATAGAAGAAAATAAAATAGTGTCTGTTTGTGAAATGAATACAGAAGGCGTATTTTTGGGTGCTACTGAGATAAATGTTTTTACAAATCCATTATATCGTGGAAAAGGCTATGCATCTTCTTGCGTTAGTGCTATGTGTAAATATTTGTTTGAAAAAGGGAAGAAGATTGCATATACTGTTCAAAAAGATAATTTGTTTTCTATTTCTCTTGCTGAAAAATGTGGATTTAAGAAAATAGCGCAAACATTTTACTATATTTGCTACAAAAAGGATTGAGGAAAG
>JAZSDJ010000257.1:0-6013 GCA_045531105.1 Eubacteriales bacterium
AGAAGTTACGACGGAGTTTTGGGTATTCACGACCTTGTCGTTCATTCATATGGTGCAGGAAAAACATTTGTCAGCGCTCATGTTGAAGTCGATTCTGAAACAGATGTTATGATAAGTCACGATATGGTTGACACAATAGAAACAGATGTTCTTCAAGACATGGGAATAAATCTTGTTATTCATATGGACCCTGTATGCATGACTGACCCCGAAACGAATGAACTCAGAGAAATGATATCAAAAATAATCTCTGATATTGCATCTGAATATTCAAGCCCCATTTCAATGCACGACTTTCGCGTTGTAAAAGGCTTTTGCTCACAGACGAAAATACTTTTCGATGTAACAGTATCAAACGAAATGCCACTTCCAAATGATAAACTTTATAGTGAAATTTTAACTGAAATAAAGAAGATAAATCCACTATTCATACTCATTTTGACAATAGATAGGGATTATTTTTCACAAAGGTACGAAGGCGAAAATTAAGAAAGGAAAAACGATGAAAAAAAGACTGCTGTTTTTATTTGTCATTATATTGTCAGCATTTATTTTTACATTGATTGCAAGCGGTGCAGAACTTAATCTTGGCGTCCAACTTGACAATGATGTAATTGTAAGGGCATCAGATAATGTTATTTATTTGCCATCTTATGTTGATATTACCGATGTAAAAATCGTTTATAAACAAACAGAAAACGCGGTAACTTTGTCATCAAAACCTTTTGCCAGTGGAGATAGCGTAGACCTTTCTTATTATCTCAAACGCGACTCGGAGAGCAGAACCACTTATTACGAACTTACCTTTATAGAGGCAGGGCAGGTAATTCCCGAAGATAAAGTTTATATATACAAATCAAATAATCTCCCTGCAATTTTTATTGATTCATCAATAGGAAAAGATAAACTCATAGGCAACAATATTACCGACTCAAATACTGTGGTGTCAATTATAGATAAAGATGGTGGCTCATATGTAAATCAGTCGGGAACAGAAGTTCGCGTGAGAGGAAATTCAACGCCAACTTATGCCAAAAAACCATTTCAAATTAAATTTCAAAATAAAATAGACCTTTTTGGAATGGGAAAAGCAAAAACATGGGTTTTGCTTGCAAACTATCTCGACCAATCCTATATAAGAAATAGCATTATGTATAGACTTGCAAAACTTATGGGAATGAATGCAAGTGATTTTCAAAATGTGGAAGTCTTCATTGACGGAGAATATCAAGGCGTATATCTTCTTTGTGAAAAAGTAAATATTAATTCGAATCGAGTTGATATTCACGAACTTGAAGATGATAATGAACTTTTGAACGAAGGTTACAGCGACTCACTAATTTCAAAGACAGAAACAGTAACCTCGGGAGCATTTATTGATGAAAACGCAATAATAGAATATAAATATGTAAAAGACCTTGTTAATCCCGAAGATATAACAGGTGGTTATCTTATTGAACTTGATAATAACAATAAAGATAATAGACACAACTTTGGTAGTTATTTTATAACAAAAACAGATAAGAGTGAAAATCTATATGTAATAAAATCCCCCGAATACTGTTCAAAAGAACAAGTTGAGTATATTGCAAAGATTTTTGCCGAAATGGAAGAGGCAATGGCGTCCTCTAATGGCACAAATTCAAAAGGAAAGCATTATACCGATTTTATAGATATTGACAGTTTTGCAGTGGCTTATATAATGGCAGAACTTGGCAGAAACTATGACGCAGGTGGGGCAAGCATCTATTTCCATAAAGATAAGGACACAAATGGGGAATTTTCCAAAATTGTCAAAGGTCCTCTTTGGGATTGCGATAATGTCCTTGGAAATATTCACAGGGGCGATGCCCAAAATCAAACTACAATGTGGGCGAAAAATCGCACACCTTGGAATATGCTAACTCAACATACAGACTTTAATGCAAAGGTCAAAGAGAAATTTGAAATAGCGTATGATTTGATTTATGATATGCTTGATAAAGATGGCTTTATTGATGAACAGATAAGAGAAATAGGCTATTCTGCAAAAATGGACCGTATTCGTTGGAAACAGAGCGATAAAGACTCTTGGCCTTTATACGCAGATGGTACTAAACACTGGTTCAATAAAGGTGGAAGCAAAGCCTTCCCAATCTATACGAAATACACTGACTATGTAAATAATACCAAAGATAATGCTGTTGGCTATTTGTGCTTGGCATTAGAAGAAAGAACTAATTATCTTGTAAATGCTTGGGGTTGCGTAGTTGAAAAGAGAACGAGAATTTTAAATGAAATTCCACCTGAAATTGATAATACAGAACCATCACAACCTGTTGTGCCAAATGCACCGACAACTCCCGAAAATCCAGAAACACCCCCGACAACGCAAAAGCCAGACACACCGAAATCAGAGGTCGCATTGATTCCGAAAAACATTTTCGAGGCAATCATAGATACCATTTATCTGACGGTGTCGAGAATTATTGATATCTCGCATTCAAGTAAATAAAAAGGAACAGATGAAAAATCTGTTCCTTTTTTAGTTTATTTTCTGTTCTTGATAGCGTCAATAGGCTTCATAGAAGCGATTTTCTTAACTGGTAAGAATGTCGCAATAAGAGCAACTATAAGTGATACGCCAAGGAGGAGAACGATTTGTCTTATGCCAAAGTTCAAGAATGTGATAAGAAGACCAACATCTTCTCTGAAAATGTTGTTAATTACAGCGACAATCACACCCGTAGTAACAATAGATAGAACAAAGTTAATCATAGCGATAATAAATGACTCTGCGAAGAATATCATAAAAACATCGCGTGAACGAGAACCGATAGCACGAAGAATACCGATTTCCTGTTTCTTGTATGAGATACTTGTAGCGATGAAGTTTGAAAGCATAAGTGCTGCAAACAAAGCGAATCCAAGACCTACATAAAGGAATACTTGACCAAGAATTTCAAGCAGTTCATCAATCATCGAAAGTTCGCTTGCAACAGAGTTTTCAAGTTTAAATCTAACATTTCCGTCGTGGAATGAGTTGTTATAATAGAAATCAACGAGAGTTTCTACGCCATTTCTGTCTTTTGGCATAGGAGCGACAGCATATGAGAACTCTCCTTCTGCTACTGGGTCTGTAAGACTTTCATATATAGAATCGGTAACTACCATACATTCAGAATCGAAAATAACACCAACAATTTTAGCGTTGCGAATATCAACGGAAGAGTCGGAGCCGTTAGTTCTGTAAGAGATAGCGATTTTTCCAAAACGTTCGGGTGAAAGTGTCGAAAGTTCTGCGTTTCTGAGAAGTTTTCTATACTCATTGATGAAATCTTGGCTGAAATCATCGCTCGTATCGGACCAGTATAAACTGTCTATCGCATCGCGGAAACGTGAGAAAGCATATCTTTCATCAGCAGATTCCTCAAACCAAGAAGGTTTTGTTTCTGCCTTTTTTGCAGCCTCAAAAGCATCAGGGAATTTTTCTACCGCGAATTTAAGAGTAGGAATTTCTCTTTCTGTTGAGCGTTGATATGAAGATTTTTCAAGAGAATAAAGGGTATAATATGCTCCCATATTGTTTGGCAATTTTATAATTGAAGAAAGATATGTATCAAAATCAATTATGTGTTTCTTTGCTTCGGGATATCTTTCGAGCATTTGGTTATAATAAACTTTTGCCGTTTCATAGTAATTTGAAGGGACATATCTCGATTCTGGAATATTCCAAACAAAAGAATATATTGCTTGTTCTTTATCAAAAACATTTTCTTGCTTTTCTTCGTCCCAAGTTGTAAAGTAGTTATCAATGCTATCAGTATTATGTAGTTGTTTGAGCGCTTTTTCTACATTTGACCAGTTGCTTTCGTTGGTTGCGTAATTATATGCAATATACTCTTTAAATTGGGACATAAAAGAACCAAAGTCAGGTGAGTATCCACATTTATAGGCGATTTCTTCTTCGAAACCAACAAGAGGAATTGAACTAAAATCAAATCCTTCCCCCTCATCGGTTTTATACCAAGAGAGTTGACTGTATGGAATAATTACTTGATTTTCAAGAAGTGAAGTTTGGGCCTCACCAAACCAAGCAATCTTATCAGGGGAAATGCTTGAAAGTTTTCTGATAGAATTATAACCGTTTCCGTTTATGTAGTTGTCGCCTTCGTCAAATCCCATATCGTCATACTTGTATTTTACAAGTCTAAATTCGCCCTTTGATACATTTTGCTGGTTTGTTTGCGCAAATTCGGACAGATTAGTAGCAAGTTTTGGAGTTGTGAAAACAACGGAGTGAAGAGAATATCTTTGTGCGGATTGGAGTTCTTCATAAAGAGCCATACCCCAAATACCATTATCGTCAGTGGTAGCAAGAGTCTCGTAACGGGAGACATCAAAGCCCGTATCAATAATTCCGACAATTTCGTAATCTTCTTCATCAATAAAACACAGGCGGAGTTTTTTGCCTATCATATTCTGCGCAGAGGGAACATTAACGACCTTGGAAGAACTATCTTCTTTGCTGAATTCAATATAACCTTGTTTAACGAAGTTTTCTGCAACATATTTTGTAATTACAATTTGATTGTCTTCTGTTGGAACTTTTCCAATGAGGTTATACCCAAATTCATCGGTGAGTGATTGAGTCAACGGAGCCACACCAGAGAACGCACGAGGAAATACGTTTTCCCAGTGTTCATTAGAATTTGCATTTGAAGCAACTTGATTGTCAAATTCAAGATGGAAAGAGTCTCCACCGAGAACACCTATGTAGTCAGTGCCTGTTGATTCTTTAAGAGAAACAAGGTCTTGCGAAGAAATTCGATTGCCCCATCTTTCCCAACCAAAATCGTCTTCACCATATTTGCGTTTTATCTCTTTTACAAACGACGCGTAGTCAATTCCCGAATCCATAAGGGAATTAGTACAAGTTGTCATACTATTGTAAGAAGCGATAACATCAGCAAGACCAAAGAGAGAAAATGCGATGAATGAAAGCAAAATGGTGAAAACAAGACGAAATTTTTTATGTTTAAGTCCACTTGAACCGAGTTTAAAAGCATTTTTCAAGGAAAGTTTGGATTTTATAAGTCTGAAAGTGTCTCCAACCTTGTGAGTGATGCTATTTTCGTCAGTCTTTTTGAATATTTTGTTTCTTCTTTTGTCATCAATAAGAAGGGTAGCACCACTTTTTACCTTCTTTATATATTGGTTAATTGAAACAATATCATCTTCTGTAAGTTGATAACCATCTTTGATGGTGATTTCTTTGCCCGAAAAAGAAAGGTTAGGTTCTTCTATATTTTTAGAAGCGGATGCATCGTATTCTACGTCGGAAATGATTTTTCCGTCAGCAAGTTCGATAATTCTGTCAGCATAAAGTTCGGAAAACTCTCTGTCGTGAGAAACTATAAGAACAAGTTTTGTCTTTGAAAGTTCTTTAAGAGTATCGAATACTTGACGACCGGTGTTTGAGTCAAGCGCGCCAGTTGGCTCGTCAGCCATAATAATTTCAGGCTTTTTAACAAGCGCACGAGCGATAGCAACTCTTTGCTTTTGACCACCAGAGAGTTCATTTGGCTTTCTTGAACCAAGACCAGCGAGGTCAACCTCTGCAAGAATTTGATTTATTTCTTCATTGGTAGCCTTTCGTCCTTGAAGTTCGATAGCAAGGGCAATATTAGCACCAACAGTAAATTCTTCAAGAATATTGTATTCTTGAAAAATAAATCCAACATATGTATTTCTGTAACTGTCAAAGTGAGATTGTTTGAAATCTTTTGAAGATTGGTCTTTTATAATGATTTCACCAGAATCAAAAGAATCAAGTCCACCAAGAACATTAAGAAGGGTGGATTTACCACTACCACTCTTACCAAGTATGAAAACCATACCTGTGTCAGGTAATTTAAGGGAAACATCGTCAAGCGCGCTCACCTTTACGCCTTTTTTAGGCGCATATACCTTTTTTAGGTTTTTAGCAATAATCATAATTTATATCTCCCGAAAAGATTGTAGTACTTAGTAC
>JAZSDJ010000239.1:0-2729 GCA_045531105.1 Eubacteriales bacterium
GCTTCCTTTACCTCGGGGATTATTCCGCGTCCGCTCTGCTTTGCCGCGCTCTCTGCTATTTTATTATGGCGAAGCGCCTTTTTGGGTGCATCCTTTTTATCAATTTTTGCAATACAGCGTTCGCTTGCGAAGGGAATTATCTCACTTGCACCGCACTCTATTGATTTTTGAATTACAGTTTCAAGTTTGTCGCCTTTTGGAATTGCCTGGTAAAGGCTTATGAACATTTTTGGCTCTGTATCGCTCAAAGTTTCGTTTTCCACTCTTGCGTAAACATTCGTATCTGTAATTTCAGTTATTGTACAGTCGTAAATATGCTTTTGCATATCGCATACAGTAAGAGTTTCTCCCACTGTCATTCTAAGCGAACGAGAAATGTGATGCGCGTCATCACCGGTGATAACGACTTGTCGCACATTTTCAAGTTGTTCAATTTGCTCCGCTCTTATAAAAAATCTTGGCATAATTACTCCTTTATGTTCCTTTGAATTAGTTTATGTTAATTATATAGTAATTCTAACACTATATATAATATTTGTCAAGAAAAAAGGCACTCGATTGAGTGCCTTTTTGTTATGCTTGTTGAGTTGAGTTGTAGATTTGATTTGCAGTTACTATGTTAAAGTCAACGCCTTCAACTTTGATTGTTGTATTAGGTGAGTTTTTAAGTCCACCTTGTGCATAGTGTGTTCCTTCTTTTGTCTTAACCGCTATCGCTGTAATAAGGTTAAGTGTATAGAAGTTTCCTGTTTCAGGTGTATCATCAAATCCTCTTATCTCTACTTTTATGTTTGTGTAGTTTGGTGAGGTGATTTTGATATTTATTCCCTTAACATTCTCTGCAAGGTCCTCTCCATTCATTATACCTGTGATGTTTTGCTCTCCTATCTTAGAGTTTATCATCAAAAGATTGAATGTTACTGTATCTTCGTTTACGCTTTCATAAAGGTTAAGAAGAGTTTTATTTATTTTAAATCCTGCGTTTATTCCTTTATATGTTGCTCCCTCTGGTGTTGAGTAGCCTTTGAATGTGATGATTGGGTCTTTTTCTTCATCTGCGTTCTCAACTGTACAATATGTTGCGTTTGTACATACGCAAGTATATTTTCCTGCTTTATCAAAACCGTTTGCATACTCTAAGGTTTTTTCAAGAGCATGATTTTCATATTTTTGGCTCATTTCTGTGCATTCTTCGTCATCAGAACATTTTACCGATTCTGTACAATTATTTGTATTGAATACATGCTTGCCAGTTGCCTTATTCTCTGTTGCTCCTCTTGAAATTTCAGTGCCACAGAAACAAACGCTTATAAGGTATTCATCGTTTATACAAGTCGCTCTTTCAAGGGTTGATGACTTTGGCTCCATAAGGTGTGTTGTGTTACCATTTGCTTTACAGAAAACAGCCTTTGATTCAGAATATGTGCTAATTTCAACATCGTCAGTTGATTTATCAGCCGAATTTGCAAAATAATAGGTTGTTCTGTACCAAGAGCCATTGCCCATCGCTACTACGTCCATATCGCCAAGGAACACAATTTTTACTGTTGAGCTTTGAAGGAAATAAGCATTATTAAATCTTGTAACATTTGTGCCAAACACTATGATACTGTTTATTGAGGAGCAGTTTCTCATAGGACATTGATTTGAAAAATCCTTTGCGTCGTCTGCATTAGAGGTAAGTCCCTCTGGAAAATAATAAATATCAGGCTTTTCAGGAATATTATCATATGTAAATGGCTCATTTACAAAATACATATTACCACAATAATCAAAAGTGCCTGGATAAGAGCCACCTTGGGTCTGCCATTTTGTTAGGTTTTTAGAAAGGTATACCGCTGTCAATGCCGAGCAATTTGTAAAGTGTGCCATATCATATATTGTTGTAAAACAATCAGGCATCGAAAAAGCCTCTAACTTTTTACAGCCATAAAACATATATGCTGGGAAATTAGTCATTTGATTGTTTTTATCAAACTTCAAAGTACATTTTTCAAGAGTTGTTGAGTTTTGGAATATAGCATTGTCAAGACTTGTTATAGTGTTTGGAAATGTTATCCAAGATGGTGCGTGGGCATCAGAGCCTGCATATATTCCTACATGAGTAACACCAGATGGAATATCAAAGCCCTTTACATCTGCAAAGGTGTAGATCTTGCCTGTCTTACCATTGATGTAATCAAAATTCAAAAGGGTATCAAAGTAAGCCTTTTGACCGATTGAGGATATGTCAGGGAAAACATAGGCAACTGGGCACTTGAAGCCGTCATTAAACTCAACGATTTCATCTGTCTTGATTTGAATATTGCTTCTTGCAGGAGCATCGATATAGGTCGTAACCTCTGCACTTGCACTTACTGTGAGAAGACACACAAAAGCCATTACTAATACTGTCAAAAGTAAAAGTTTCATTTTCATAAAATTTCCTCTCTAAATTTTGAAATAATTTTACAGATACAGTATAACATATATTAAAATTCATTGTCAATTCGCACAATAAACAAATTCCCATTCCCATTTTTGTGCATTTCGCATAAAATGTGCAAATTTCGTATTCTTATCTCTTCTTTTTCATTCTTCTTTTGTGTCGTTCCCCAACCAAAATGCACAAGTGGTGTTTTGCCTTGCAAAAGTGATATTATTGCAAAGCAAGAGTGATATCATGATATCAAAAATTTTTCAGTAAAAAAAGAGCGGACACGCAAGATGTACCTTAAAGTCGGAGGCCA
>JAZSDJ010000092.1:0-8724 GCA_045531105.1 Eubacteriales bacterium
ATCTCTCGCTTGCCACTTCTTCGCATCTGTCTTTATGTCGTTAGAAGTTCCACAAGTCTTTAATATATACTCGTAATCACAGTTTATTTGATAAAGATTTGCCATACTTTGAGTTCTTACAAGCAAGTTGTCATTTTGATTTACTCTATAATTTATATCAATTTGGCTTGCATAAAGCTCGTTCAAAGGACAATTTGGTATTTGCTTACACAACATAAGAATAAGTTTTAGTTGGTCGTAATCTTGTGATAGCAATTTTTGAATTTCTTTGCGAATAATAATATACGCATTATTCCAACCACCACCAAGCAATCTCGCCTGTCCTGTGTCGCCACCACTTGTTACTTGCCCACTTGCAAGAGGCACACCTGCTATATCATAAGCATTTTGCATAACTTGGTCTATATAGGTAGCCATTTTGTCAAATGGAATTTCGATAGTTACAGTTGTTAGTCCTGCTACTGCCGTTGTTCCACCAAGTTGTCCGTCCTTGATAACAACTGCTCCTGCATCTATCATTTCTTTTATCTGCTCTGCGCTAACATCAACATTCTTAAATACAAGAAGCGAGTTTGCGTTTTCGACAGACATATCATTTATTGCAGAACGGAATATGTTTATTGTATTAAACGCACTCTTGTTCTTTTCAACAATTCCAATCCTATCTTTATTTGCAGAATATTCAATAAGTGGTAAATATCTTAAATGATTTGGCTTTGGAGTTATTATTACATTATCGTTGTCCCAATAGAAAGTTGAGAACTTTGTGTCGCTTTGGAAAAGGAATGTCGCATATCTTGTTTCGACAAGAATTTCTTTTCTCAAAACAGGCTGATTATCTTGTTCGGTGCTAACATCTACTTCAACGAAAGAAACAGAGAACAAAGAGGGATTTCCACTTGCACTTGAATATACATTGAAGTTTTCTCTTGGGTCAACACAATCAAATTCAAACGGAGCTTCAAACTCGATATTGTAACCTTCGTTTTTGGTCGCATATCTCATTTTTCTTGCGTTTGTTAATGGGTCTGTTCCGTCATCAATTATAATGTCAGTTCTTGGCTTTGTCCTTGAAGTGCCTATTCCTGTCGAATAAACATATTCTATTATATCTGCACTCTTTGAGAAAAACGATACATCTGTAAAATACCTATAAAGATAAATCAAATCTTCGCTTTCGGTATCTACTTTATATGTGTAATCCTTGTTTTCTCCACACAAAAATCCAACCTTAAATTCTACTTGCCTGTTTGCGTGGTTTTCGATTTCTTTGTTATTGTTATTATTATTGACTTCGTGCAACCTTTGCTTTGCTAAAATATCTTGCTCTCCAAGAAAGAAGTTGTAAAGATATTCAATTTTATCAGCATTTTCTTTGTGAGTTGCTAATATGTTTGGCAAATATTTCTTTATTATTCCCCAACCATAATCATCGCCACCAAAGTCTATATCTCTTTTAGGTATCGTTATTTTTCTTATTCCCCTAAAATCAAACTTTGGAACTTCAAAAACTAAATTAGACATCTCTTTCCCTTTCTTGAAAAATAAAAGAGTACACTACCTCTTAAAGGTAAAGTGTACTCCGTACAATTAGCACTATGTTCTCCGAACGGCTATATATTTATTTTTGAGTTTTATTTTCCTTAACTTCTTGTAGCCTATACTTTATCTTTCTATTGCAAGTCTTACAAAAAGCAATACAAGGGAGTTCGCTTAATGCTCCACTCGTTATAACCTCATAACCGTTTGCCATATTTATTTTAAGTTTTCCCCCATTACAAAGAGGACAATCAATTTCTTTAATCATTGCAGTTCTCCGACTTTGAATTATTATTCCCTAAATTTACCATAGCACAAAAAAATTGATTTGTCAACACCTTTTTCAAAATTTATATTTTTATCACTTTAATCGTTCCTGTTGCCATACCAATTTTGCTTATAAATTTCTTGGCAAATAACGCAAGGCTATCAGGCGCGTCATCGTGTTCGGTTTTCTTCTCATAAGAATATCCGTAAACATTTAAAAGAGCTTTTCCTATATCTGTGCTTGGTGCATACATATTATATTGTGGAAATACCATTTTTGACTTAATATCTCCCTCTGCACTCATTATTCTCCTATCTTTCGGCTCGGTAGAATAAACTTCCTCAATTACGCACGAGGCATATCCTTGCTCTTTTAATTTGTCTTGTATAAGAGTTTCTATACATTCCTCTGTATTTCTCTCGACATATAGCCTTGTTATATTATTTGTTATTACCTTTGTTACTATAAGTGGAATACAATCTTTCATAGGTCTATTATCATAGAGCCAATCTTTTAAATAGAAAACTGTTTGACTTGGATTTTCGGGGTCGGTTGCCTCAAAGAAAATCGGCATTGATAAATAGTCCTTTCCTCGTCTTTTGGTATCAAGCGAAGCCATACAGGTTTCCAATCTGCCATTTTCTCCAATTTGTGGCAAGGTTGTATATTGCCTTAATTTAGTAAAGTAAAATGGAGAGCCGTCAGGTGGAAGTGGTCTTTGCATATCCATCGCCCAAAATTCTTCTGGATTATCTTCTCTTTTCTTTCTTGCTTTTGTGGTTGTTATTTTCTGTGGATATGTACTCTCGTCTGTATCATAATCCAATAAAGGAACGCACACAAATACAGAAATTCCGTTTTCAATAACTAAATCCGACCTCGACAAACTTGTGTATTTATTTACAGGAGAAACAACGGCATTTTCTCCACCACCTTTTCTCCTTAAATGAGAAAGTATGTCGAATTGTGAATATGTAGTTCCACTTGCTATAATTTGGAATTTTCCGTCTTTGTCTTTTCTTTCGTACCATTCGTGAGTAAATGAATGTATGTCTTTGTTGTGCATAGCAATATTAGCCATATCTTTTCTTTGAGTAATATCGTCTAAAAATAATATATCACATCTTACTCCGTTTGTATCACTTAATTTGGTGCATATCAATAGACTTTTTGGAGCAACACTACCTTTTATTTTGAAAACCAAATCTTTTCTTGCACAAAATTCAAACATATCCTCTTGTTTACAATTAAATTGTTCATAATAAGGAAATACTTTTGCATAATATTTTGAAACCATTAGAGAAACAACATTGTTGAAACAGTCCTCTGTTATCTTGTCGTTTCCACATACTTTGAAAACTCTTTTGTTTATATTTATTCCAAAAATCCAAGCCTGCAAAAATGCGTCAGAAACAGATTTCCCAAAACCTGTTGGACATTGTTTTTCAATAAATACTATTTCTTTGTCAAGCACCATTCGACCCGAATAATACCAAAATCCACCAAAGCAATTCATTGTTTCTTCCCATAATTTGAAGTTAAAAACTTTCTGCATATATATAACAAAATGTTTCAAGGAACGGAAACTCGCAATAGCCATAAAGTCGTCTTTTAGTGCCTTGTATCGTTCCTCGATTTCCATTTTTAACTTTAATTGTTGCTTTTGCTCGGCTGATATATGCTTTATTTTGCGTGTTTCTTTATCGAATTTTGCAAGTTTCGCTTCAATCCAATCCAAAACACCTATATATGATATGTTTTTCTTTTTATCAGAAAATCCTATAACATATCTACCAATTATATCTCGTATTTCCTTTTCGGATTGTGGAGTTTTTAAGGGTGCTAATACCTTGTGAATTTGCGACCAAATACAAGTCTTATAGTATTCCAATATCTCCAAAAGTTCGTTATCGTCATTCCACTTTTTCGAGTTTTTGCTCCTGTTTTCAAGGTCTTTGTAAATAGCCTTAATATACTTGCTATAATCAGTTATTTGCGCCATTCTTTACCTCTTTTTCGCAATATTCTTTTACTACTTTTACCACGAGCTTATTAGTGTCCGTGTTTTCATTTTTTGCCATTTGCTCGACTTTTTCCCAAAATTCCTTGCTCGCCCTTATGCTTCTTACAATAGTTTTTGAACTTTTCGTTCTTTCTATCTTTTTATCATATGGCTTAAAATCTTTTAACATATTATACATCAACCACCCCAACCTTTCATTGTATGTATTTGTTTCTTGGGGTGTTCCCTTTCGTATTTGCAACGGCAGTTATATCCACAAAATTCTCCCCATTGATAGCCTACCCACCTTAAATATGGTTTACCACATTCTTTGCAGAATTTTCGCTTTGGCTCGTAAATATAATCTCGTCTTTCCAATTTACTGCTCATTTTCTATCTCTTTAAAAACCTTTTCTCTTTCTCTCTTTTCTTTTTCGAGGGCTTTTTCGCACTCCTCGCAAAGCCATACCCCACGATATTCTCCCTCATAATTCATTGTCAACAACTTAATTATTCGATGCTTATGATTGCACCTTTCACATCTTCTCGCATTTTCGCACATAATTTTATTTTTCCTCTTTTCCGTTAAGTTCAAATTGCCTTACAACACACTCGTATTCAATACAATAAGTTACAATTTTGATAGGCTCTATATTTATTGATATACTTGTGTGAGTAGTAGGCTTTTCCATAGCCCTATCCACTATATCATCTACTTGCTCTAAAAGGTCTTTTAATGTTTGAGTAAGTTGTTCTTTGTAAAATTTCGTCATTTTTTCAATATCAGTTTTCATTATTTGTATCTCCTTTTTCCAATTCTTTCATACATTTTTCAAAGTTCTCGCATATCTGTTTGTCGCTTTTAGATAATTGGTCGATAATTTGCTTATGTGTTCGTTCTATCTGTTTAATGTGCCTATCAACTTCTTCTCTTTTTGCTCCACTCATAGCCACAATATACTTTTCGTGATATTCTAATAAACCCATAATAGCACCAATTCTTATATCAAGTCTATTAAGAAATTGTAATTCCTCTAATCTTTTTCTCATAGCTTCGATTTCCATTTTTACCCCTTTCCGTGTAACACATTTTTATTTTTCCTTTCATAAGCTAATTTTGCATATTCCTCAAAGATAACACAAAAACTTCTAATGCTTGGTGCTTTAATAACATTTTCTGCGACTTCTTTTGTCATTATGCCACTTTCCACTAAATACTCTATCTTGTTATCAGAATTATAAAATTCTTTGAATTTATTTTTTATCCATTTGTCTTTTTTGCTTTCTTGATTTTCCAAAACCAATCTTATTTCATTATAAGGTAAAGTAGCAAATGCCACTTTTTCGTTTCTTATTCTACAAAGAGTACATTTTTTCAGTCTAACTTCATTAAACCTTTTTGCGTTCTTCTTTCTTATTCTCTTGTTTTTACCACATATTGATAAATGTTTTAATCTTCTTTCTTGTTTGTTATCAATTTTTTGCAATTCAAGTTTCCAACTATTACAAGTATGACTATTTGGAAACAGTATTTCTCCAATAGTTAAATTTTCCATTAGGCAATCCCCCTTGTTTGTAACACACTTTTTACCCATTATATCATATCGTAACACACCTTGTCAAGATAAAAAATAAAACACCCTCAAAAACGAGAGTGTCTTATCGCTCTGGAGACAAAACAAAGCAAATTGGCGACAGTAGAAAGAATTGAACTTCCGTTGGGCGATTAACAGTCGCCTGCCTAACCATTAGGCTATACTGTCATAAAGAAAAGCCACTTAAATTGTAAAGCGACTTCCCTTATTCTCGACTAATGGGTGTAGCGCAATCTCGCTCGTCATAAATATCCCATTGTCGCAAAATTCTTGGCAGAGAAGCAGAGGTTTGAACTCCAATGGCGACAGTCAAAGTGTCGTGTGTTGCCGATTACACCACTTCTCTATTTGAAAAGGGTAAGGGAAAAATTTCAAAAACCCTTACCCCCAAAGCGAGGTCGCCTACTAACCCGACAATTGAAAGGAAGTGATAAAGCTCGTCGGTAATCTCGGCGCGTGTAAATGATAACACGGATTTATTTCAAAAGGAGGCTTTTCTGAACATTCAACATCCATTCGCCATTATCATAATATCACACTTTTTCCACCTTGTCAATACCATTTCCAAAAGTTTCCTAAAAATTTTTTGCCATAGGTGCATAGGGGTAACACCCCCATATTAGGCATTTGCCTAAAATAGGGCAGGGGTAGCCCATAGAGCCAACACGAACACGCGCCCACATTCAGCACATCATCACATAATAATATATATAATATATAGAACTTTTCGCCCTCTCTCCGTGCCTTTTCTCGCTTAACGGTCGTTAAATGGGAATTATAGCAAATTCAAGCCATTTTTTGAGCCTTTCAGAGCATCGCCAAGCCAAGAGCCAAGCCACACCAAAAAACCACTATAAAACGCGCATATAATAACATATAGAAATATTAAAAATGCAGTTACTAAAGCCATACAATTATTACTAATACAATTAATAAATTAAATATATAGTACTAAGGGCAAATAATGGAATATATCACAATATGAAAATATAATAGATATAGCAATATAAAGCAAAATAAAGCGATTTAAAGCTATTTTATAATAATTATATATATTTAATAGGCTTGTGCGATTTCGCGCGATTTTCGAGCCTGTGCGCCCTTGTTCGCTTTAGTGCTTTAATACTTTATCACTTTAATATATTATCACTTTATCACTTTAACACTTTACTATACTAAAATATTATATATATCGGATTTGTGCAAATTTGCCAACTTTTCAAGCCTCTTTTTGTGCATTTTGCTATTTTTGAACATTTTCCAATTTTTACACAAATAGCGCTTGACAAGGCTAAAAAGGTGTGCTATAATGAAATCACGATAAAGCCACAGGCTATAAAAGAGAGGAAAAAGCAAAAATGCAAGATGTATAATTGACTTGCCAGACTTTACAAAAGCTATAAAAATTTAGACAGGGGGGAAGCAATCCCCCACCCACCAACAACGAACAACAAAAAATAATAATAAAAAGCGAGGAACTGAAAAAATGAAAAAAAACGAATTTATTTTAAAGGCTATTCACGACACAAGAAAAGAATTTTACAACAAAGCAACCGTACAACAAGCACAAACAGACGACAACGCACAAATTTATTTTTTAAAATCTTACAAAAGCGTCGTTGCGTGTGTGATTGATGGCTTGTTTTATCTTAACAACAAAATAAAAAAAGATTTACTTTTTAGTAATACCACGCTAAGACACATAAAAGAATTTTACAAGCAATTTAAAAAAAATATACCGTTGACAAAAAGCGAGCTTTTAAAAATGGACTGCTTGAAAGATTTTGATTTTTTGTTAGTACATAGCACCAACGACGGCACGAGTTATTCAATAGCAACTTGGAATAATTACAACATAGCAACAAGCACCGACACAAAGAAATTTTTTAAAGGCTTTAAAGGTTATAAACAGCGCATCACAAGCGACGCAAACGGCAAATATTTGCTAACTTCTTCTATATATGGTTATTCAAATTATAGATATTATTACATATAAGCGAGGGCGAACAATGAAAAAAACAATCAATATAAACGACCTAACGAGGGCGCAAGCCCTCAAAGAGGGCGAAAGCCTTATATCTGACAAATATATAATAACTTGTCAAGAGCCTTTAAAAAGCTATATAATAGAATTTTTAGAGGGCTTGAAGTGATGATATTATTTATAGTAAATTTTATAATTGCATTTTTCGCAACAATAGGAAAATACAACGATTAAAAGCGAGGGCGAGAAGATGAAACAATTTTACAAAGTAACTTTTTTTAGCAAGTCGGGAAAACTTGCACCCCTACAAACGGGAACAACAGCCAAAAGCGAAAAAGACGCACTAATTAAAATTACTAATCATATTTTCAAAAACGAATACAAAGAACCATATAAAAGCATTTTGTCAAATTTTGCAATTTTTCCAAGTGATTATATAAGCGAGGCAACCGAAACGCAAAAAGCATATTACAACGAAAAAAAGCCAACTATCGAAAATATGCAAATTTTAGTAATATAAAGGAGCAGGGCGAACAATGAAACTATTAGAATTTTTAGACTTATACGACTTTTTAAAAGAGGGCGCAACCGTCAAAGACTGGGGAACGGACGGCGACAATAACGAAATATATATAATTGATGATAAAGACAATATATATAATTTTAGACTTGACAACCGAAAGGAGAACGGCAAAAAATGAAAATCACAATAGACCGAAAGAAAATTGACAAAAACGGAGATTTTGACTTTTTAATCACAGAAAACGAAATTAACTAAAGAACAATACAACAAAATCATTGAATTACAAACCATTATACACGCAATCAAAGAATAAAAGCAAACGGCAGGCTTCACGGCTTGCCGTTTTTCTTTTGTCTTTTCAGAACTTGCCACGCATCGCGCAGGGCGAAACCACAGCAAGCCATTTACAAGCCATTTTTTGAGGCTTTTTCTTTTTTCCCTATCGAGAACACCACCGAGCCGAGAACGAGCCGAAAAAGAGCCACCACGAAAGCGAGAGAGCCAAACGCAACACGAAAAGCAAAACGCAAACACGCACCACGCACACGAGAGGCACGAAAAAAACCACGAAAAGCCACCGAGCCACCAACAACACCACCGAACACCAAACAAGGCGAAAACAAGCCCACAAGAGCCGACACCCACCACGAGCCACCTACGGAGCAAGCGCGCAACCGTCAGAGCATCGCACACGAAACACCAAGAGCCGACAAGCCGAGCTTTTGCCTATACGCATACGCACGAGGAAACTGTTGCAACTGTTGACGGACTTTTTTGCGTGTGCTTATAAGTGCGAGGGAACTGTTGCGTGAT
>JAZSDJ010000171.1:0-7910 GCA_045531105.1 Eubacteriales bacterium
TTATAATTGTTATAATATAAAAATTAAAATTTTCAAATTCAACAACAATAATGCAAAAATTCCTCCAAAAATCAATCTTGGAGGAATTTTGCTATTTATTTTTTATAAATTACATTATCTTTTCCGAGAAGCATTTTTAAAATTTCTAAAACTTCATCTGTTACAGTCAACGATAACTCATTTGCTTTTATATATTTTTTTGTTGATGAATCAAAGAAAACGACCTTACAATTACCATTGCCCTCTTTTAAAATTTGACTTATTTGAGTAACGATTGGGCTTCTAATGCTATCAACTTTCAAAAACAATTTTGATTGTGAAAAATTATCATCATAATTTGCATCAGTTATAAGGTTTTCGGCATTTGCCAATAATATCTTATACGGCTCATCTTCTTTTATGCTTACATTACCAGTAATAGAAATTACATTTTCTAAAACCAAAACATCAGCAAATTTTTCATAAATCTTTGGAAAAGCAATTATTTCAATGGTTCCTGATTCATCTTCAAGTGTAACAAAAGCCATATTTTCTTTGTTTTTTGTTTGTTTAACAGTTCTCGATACAACAATTCCTACTAATTTTACAGAATCCTTTTCTTTGAAAGAACTCTCTTTTTCTTCGTTTCCAATAACATTTACAATATTAGTAGGTTTTATTTTTGATATATGTTTACTATATGAATCTAATATGCTTCCAGAGAAAAACAGTCCAGAAATTTCTTTTTCAAACATAAGAAGTTCTTTTTGAGAAAATTCTTCAATTTCAGGAAAATCAAATTGCGGTAAAACATTTTTATGAGCATCATTATCTATCATAGAAAAAATATCAGTTTGACCATGAGCGGTTGTTCTTGATATGTTTGTCGCACTATCTACAATTTCTTCATACATACTCATGAGTTGGGCTCTATTTCTGCCCATACCTTCAAATGCACCAACTTTTATAAGTGACTCAATTTGTCTTTTGTTCATATCAGCATCTTTAAGTCTAAAAACAAAATCTTCAAACGATAAATAATCACCATTCTTTTCTCTTTCATCAACAATGGAAGAAATAAAACTTCTGCCCACATTTTTTAATGCTAAAAGACCAAATCTAATATTTGAGCCATCAATAGAAAAATTAACTTCGCTTTTGTTAACATTTGGAGGCAATACTTTTATATTTAATTTTTCACATTCTTCAATATATTCATTAGTTTTAGAAATATTGCCAAGAACAGATGTGATAAGTGAAGAATAATATTCTTTTGGGTATTTTGCTTTCAAATAAGCCGTTCTATATGCAATAACTGCGTAAGCAACAGCGTGACTCTTATTAAATGCATACTTTGCAAACCCAAGCATTTCTTCAAACAAATCGTTTGCAACGCTTTTTTCAATTCCATTTTTCAAAGCACCTGTTATGAATTTGCTTCTTTCTTTTTCCATAACATCTGCTTTTTTCTTTGACATTGCACGCCTTACAATATCAGCATGTCCATATGAATAACCTGCAATTTTTACGCACATTTGCATTACTTGCTCTTGATAAACAATGCATCCATATGTCGATTTTAAAATCGGTTCAAGCAAAGACGATTTATAAGAAATTTTAGACGGATTGTGTCTTCTTTCAATATAGTTAGGTATTGAATCCATAGGACCAGGACGATATAGCGCAATACAAGCGATTATATCATCAAAACAACTTGGTTGAAGTTGCATTAAAACCTGCTTTATTCCCGCTGATTCAAGTTGAAATACACCATCTGTTTTTCCAGAAGATAAAAGTTTATATACCGATGGGTCATCAAAAGTTAAACTTTCTATATCAAAGTTTTTATTTTTATTTTTTATAAGTTTAACAGTATCGTTAATTATTGTCAAATAACGAAGGGCCAAAAAATCAAATTTTAAAAATCCCAGTTCTTCAACAGCATCTTTTGCATACTGTGTAACCGTCACTCCACCATTTATTGCAAGTGGAATATCTTCAAACAAAGGATTTTTTGTTATAACCACTCCCGCCGCATGAGTAGATGCATGACGCGGAAGCCCTTCTATTGACATTGAAGTGTCGATAAGTTCTTTTATCATATCGTCATTTTTGTATAATTTTTGAAGTTCTTTATTTTCCGAAAGCGATTCTTCCAAAGAAATGTGAGGAGAAATCATTTTCGAAATAGAATCAACAGTAGAATATGGAATTTCAAGTACTCTTCCAACATCTCTCACAGCAGCGCGCGCTGCCATTGTACCAAAAGTTACAATTTGTGCAACATGATTAGAACCGTATTTATTTCTTACGTATTCTATAACTTCATCTCTGCGCTCATAACAAAAATCGGTATCTATATCAGGCATGCTAACTCTTTCAACGTTTAAAAAACGTTCAAAAAGCAAGTCAAACTTGATTGAATCCACATCAGTAATTCCAAGTAAAAACGCGACAAGACTTCCCGCACCAGAACCTCTTCCTGGACCAACGGGAATGTGCTGGCTTTTTGCATAGTTTATAAAATCCCAAACTATTAAAAAGTAATCATTGTAACCCATTTGATCTATAATGGTAAGTTCTTTTTCTATTCTTTGCTCATAAATTTCTCGTGAATTAATATTAAAATTAATGAGACCTTTATTTATCTTATTTTCAAATCCATCATAAGCGAGGTTCTTTAAATATTCTTTTGAACTAATTTCGTTAGGAATTGGATATTTAGGTAATTTTACATTGCCAAATTCAAGTTCAAAATTACATTTATCAGCAATTTCAATGGTTGTGTCACACATTTCTGGATAATCTCTAAATGCATAACGCATTTCATCTTCTGTTTTAAGATAAAATTCACTTGTTTTAAATGCAATATCAGAATTGTTTGATTTTGTAGTATTTGTTTGAATAGACATAAGAATAAGTTGCTTAGGAGCATCCTCGCGTCTTAAATAATGTACGTCATTTGTTCCAACAAGTTTTGCACCACATTCATTCGCTAAAAGAATTAAAGAATCGTTGACATTTTTTTCTTCTTCTAATCCGTGATTTTGTACTTCAATATAAAAATCATCTTTTCCAAAAATCGATTGCATTAATTTGAGATGCCTTTTAGCGCCCTCAATATCTCCTAAAATTATGCTTTTAGGAATATATCCAGACACACAACCAGATAAAGCTATTAATCCCTCAGAATGTTGTTTTAAAACCTCTATATCTATTCTCGGTTTGACATAAAATCCGTCAATATAACCAATAGAAACCAAATACGAAAGATTTTTATAACCTATTTCGTTTTTTGCAAGCAAAACAAGATGCGAATATGCAAGGTTATTAATTCTTGCTTTTTCAAATCTACTTGCAGGAGCAAGATATGCCTCACAACCAATAATAGGTTTTATTCCTTCCGCTTTGCAAGCCTTGAAAAACTCTACAACGCCGAACATATTTCCATGATCAGTAATAGCGATTGCTTTTTGCCCTGCTTTTTTAGCGATTTTCGGAATATCTTTAATTTTGCATGCTCCGTCAAGTAAACTGTATTCACTGTGAACATGTAAATGAACAAAGCCCGACATTGTTTTTCTCCTTTCAATTATTTTGGCTTTTATAAAAATCTAATATTTTTTCAAGTCTATGATAAATCCCGGATTTGGAAATTGGAGGACTAAATTTTTTCCCAAGTTGCTCAAAATTTAATTCTTTAAATTCAATTCTTTTAAGAGCGGTTTCTTGAAGTTGTTCCGGTAAAATTTCAATTTTACCAGTTTCGATAAGATTTAAAATTGCATCAATATATTTTTCAGTGGCTTTAACTGTTTTGGAAATATTGGCACTATCACAATTTGCAACCCGATTTACATTATTAGTAACATCTTTGTAGATCTTACTATTCATAACTGAAAAAGTAGCATTTACTGCCCCAATCTTTGCCAAAAAATTCTCTATTTGTTCGCTACTTCTAAAATAAACTAAATATTTATTTTTTCGTTTGGACAATTTTGGAGAGAATCCAATACTAACCAAAAAATCAAAAAGTGTCTTTTGGCGATTTTCATCTTTTAAAATGAGTTCTAATCCATAGGATTTAGAAGGGTCATTCACAGTACCACAAGCAAGAAAGACTCCTTTTAAAAAAGACCCTGTACACGATTCGCATTTAAATATCTTTTCTTTATATTCGGCAAATGTAGAAAATATCACAATCCCTTTTGCCAAACTAAGTTCTTTCGTTTTTTCATTATAATAAACACGCTTGTTTTTCAAAAGTGTTGATACAATTTTTGAAACCAAAAAAGCGTTTTCGGCATTTGTCTTTTTTAGTATGTATTCTTCATTTTCTTGGTCGGCAAGAAAGGAAAAACCATACAACAATGAAAACGCACAACACTTCTTCATTTTATCTTCATTAAGCAATTCTTTTTTAGTATTTGTTGAAAATGAATCTTTCATAATTTAATTAACAAATATAATTTCCTGTTCTAAAAATATATTAAATTCCCGTAATACTCTTTTTCTGATTTCTGAAATCAAGGCCAAAACATCATCTGATGTAGCATTGTCAGAATTCACAATAAATCCAGCATGCTTTTTTGATATTTCAGCACCACCAATTTTAAAACCTTTTAATTCTAAATCATCAATTAATTTTGATGCATATGTTTTCAAAGGTCTTTTAAAAGCACTTCCACAACTTCCAAACTCTAATGGTTGAGAATTAATTCTCTTTAACGAAAATTGAAGCATCGTTTGCCTAATTTCTTGTGCTTTTCCGCAAGATAAATTAAATTTTGCATTCAATAAAACTAAATTTCTATTTTTAGAAAAAATTGATGTTTTTTTAGAAAAACAAAGTTGTTTAGAATTAAGTTCTATAATTTCATCGTTTTCTGCATCATAAACTTTACAACTTTCGACAATATCACCTACACTACTATCATAGGCGGAAGAATTCATGTATATTGCCCCACCCACAGTACCAGGTATACCGGATAGAAATTCTAATCCGGACAAATTGTTACTCATAGATAAAATTGCGCAGTCAGTTATTAAAGCGCCCGCTGATGCAACAAGATAATTTCCATCTATCGTGGTTGATTTTAAGCATTTGGTAGAAATTAATATTCCATCAAATCCTAAATCACTAAAAAACACGTTCGTACAATTACCAACTATATAAAATTTTCCGTCAAATTGTCTTATAATTTTAATTATATTGCAAAATTCATTAATGGTTTTTGGAAAAACCACAATTTTTGCATTACCGCCTATTTCAAAAGAACTCATTTTCGAAGTTGGAAAATTCTTTTCAAAATAAATATTATTTTCAATAAAATATCTTTCTAAATTTATAAAATCCATCAAAATCATCACCCAAAAGTTTTTTACACATTATATGATTGGAACAACAATTTTGTAACTGAAATTTTGAGTGAATTTTTAATTTTTAAATTTTTTTGATTGGGCAATTAATTCTTTTGCGGCAGCAATTTGCTTATCGGTTACATCTATACCACCAATTATTCTGGCTATTTCCTTTATTCTGTCTTCGTTGTTTAGCAAGGTTACATGTGCTTCTGCTCGTTTGTCGACCTCGACTTTCTTAATAACAAAATGAGAATCAGCCAACGCAGCAATTTGTGCCGAGTGTGTAACGCATATTATTTGAGATGTTTTTGATATATCACAAAGTTTTATTCCTATTTTTTGAGAAGTACTACCTGAAACACCCGTATCAATTTCGTCAAAAATAACAGTTTGAGCACCATTTTTATCAGATAACGCACTTTTCATAGCGAGCATTATTCGAGAAAGTTCGCCTCCTGAGGCGATTTTATTCATAGACGACAATTCTTCACCAACATTAGTGGCAATCATAAATTCAACATCGTCAAATCCATGGTGTGTCAATGTTATTTTTCCGTTATTTTCATATTTTTCTACATTTATTTTAAAACTAACTTTCGGCATATCTAAAAATTCAAGCGCATTTTTTATAATTAAACTCAAATTTTCAGCAAAATTTTTACGAATAGTGTGTAAATTTTCTGCCAAAGAAAGGGCTATTTGATAAATTTTCTTATATTCTCGGCGTAAATCTTCAATCTTTTCTTCGCCAAGTTCAAAATTTTTCAGTTTTGCTTCTGCATCTTCTTTAAACTTTATAATTTCTGAAATATTAATTCCATATTTCTTTTTTAATTTTTGAATTTGCATCAAGCGAGATTCTATTAATTGAAGTTGAGTTTCAGGATTATCAATTCCTTCAAAAGAACTGAATTCGACGGCTTTTTCCGCTATGTCGGCAATTTCATATTTATAAGAGGTCAGTTTTTCTATCATTTCTGATGCGCTCGTTTCAACATCAGATAGTTTCGATAATGACTCTATTGCCTTTTCAATGAGATAAACAGCACTTATCCCACTTTCGTTTTTGCAAAGTGCTTTATAAACATTGGAAGAATGTTTAATTATTTTTTCAGCATCTTTTAGTTTAGCACGAAGTTCGGTAAGTTTTTCTTCTTCATTTTCATCTTTTAATTTTGCTGAGGAAATTTCATTAACTTGATAGTTAAGAATGTCAACCATTATATCTTTTTGCTTATTTAATTCTACCAATGAAACAATTTCATTCTTTAAAGTGGTAAGTTTCGAATAGACTTCTGTGTATTCTGATAGTTCTTTTGAACATTTTGAATATTCATCGAGCAACAAAATGTGATTGGACTTATTCATAAATGTATGATTTTCATTTTGTCCATGAATATTAATCAAACAATTTCCAATCGCTTTTAATTGAGCCAAAGATACAGTTCGAGAGTTGATTTTCGCTACGCTTTTACCATCTGTGGACACACTTCTCGAAACTGAAAATAAATCCTCTTTATCATAATCAATACCAAATTCGTCACACAATTCAAAAACTCGCTGGTTAACATTAGAAAAAAGCGCACTTACAAAGGCCCTGTCCGCTCCCTGACGAATTATTTCGCGAGAAACCTTAGCGCCTAATATTAAACCTATTGAATCAATAATTATTGATTTTCCCGCTCCTGTTTCGCCAGTAAGCACATTGAATCCACTTCCGAAATCAATATTTAAATTTTTAGCAACAGCGACATTCTCAATATGTAACGAATAAAGCATATTTGCTCCTTGATTAATTATTTTTCAGCGATTTTTGAAAGTTTTTGAGTGATTCTGTCACTTGATTCTTCTGATGAAGTAACAATTATAATTGTATCATCTCCAGCGACACACCCTAAAATATCATCTTCTCTTAAAGTGTCAATTCCTGCTGCAACCGCTTGTGCAAGCCCTGGAACTGTCTTAACGACCACATTATTAAGCGCATGTTTTATTTCTTTTATAGAAGAAACCAATGCGCTATTGTATTCAGAAACCTCATTAAGTTCTTTTTTAGGTGCGACATACTTATAGACTCCATCAACCATAACTTTCAAAAGTTTTAATTGTCTTATGTCTCTTGATGCGGTTGCTTGCGTTGCTGCAAACCCTTCACTTTTCAAGGCTTCAATAAGTTCTTCTTGCGTTTCTATGCAACGATTAGAAATTATTTCAAGTATTTTTTCTTGTCTGCTTGATTTCATTTTATTCTCCTATTTTTCAAGTATTATTTTCTTTATCAAGTCACAACTAACAATGTTTTTATTGTTTTTTGAAAAAACTGCTAAATATTCAGTATTTCCATCGCCACCAAGAATGGGAGATTTATTGAAATAAATACAACTTAAACCATTATTGTTAGCATTTTCTAAAACTCTTGTTACACCAAAAAGTCTATCTTTTGGGTTTTTTACAATACCACCTTTTCCAATTCTTTCTTTTCCGACTTCAAATTGAGGCTTTATCAAAGAGATATAAACTCCTTCATCGTTAAGCAAAGAAACGGAGTTTGGCAAAATGTATGTTTG
>JAZSDJ010000004.1:0-7264 GCA_045531105.1 Eubacteriales bacterium
TGTCATATATGACATATGCACCTATTATATATGTTTCGGCTCTTACTGGACAAAGAATAGTTAAAATTTTTGATATGATTAATTATGTTTATAATCAATCGAAAACAAGAATTTCAACAGGTATGCTCAATGATGTTTTAAATGAGGCTGTAACCAGAGTTCAGCCCCCATCAGATAAAGGCAGAAGACTTAAAGTGTATTATATGACTCAAACAAGCGTTGCTCCTCCAACATTTGTTTTGTTCTGTAATAGCGCCCCACTATTTCACTTTTCGTATCAAAGATACATCGAAAACTGTTTAAGAGACACCTTTGGATTCAAAGGCACACCAATTAAACTCGTTATCAGACAACGAGGAGATGATGAGGAAACAAAAATATGATAGGTTCATTTTTGGAAAAAGACGTTGGATTGCTTGGCAAAATTGTTTGTGAAAAGTATATATCTAATGAAACATTTATAGACAAGGGCATATTTTTCATATGGATGTTATTTGCCCTTTGCGCATTGATAGGTTATCTTATTGGAAGTTTTAATTTTGGCGTTATAATTTCCAGAATTTATGGCGCAGATATAAGAACCAAAGGAAGCGGAAATGCTGGTGCTACCAATATGATGCGTGTTTATGGAAAAAAAGCATCGTTTTTAACTTTTGGTGGAGATGTTTTAAAAACAGTAATTGCAGTTTTTCTTTGCAGAATTTTAATTGCAGGTTATTTTGGGGCGTATTTTGCTGGATTATTTGTAATAATTGGACATGCTTTCCCATTGTATTTCAAATTTAAAGGCGGAAAAGGAGTTGCATGTATAGCCGCTTTTTGCCTTTGCACAACTCCGTTGATTTTTGTTATTGAACTTGCGATATTTGTTTTGATTTTATTTGCTTTTAAAATGGTATCACTTGGTTCGATTATGATTGCATTGATTTACCCTTATATGTTGTTTGTATTTGAGGGTGGAGCAGGTTTACATGTGATTATTGGATTCTGTGCTGCGGCGCTTGTTATTTTCTTACACAGACAAAATCTTGTGAGAATTTTCAATCATACAGAACATAAGTTTAATTTAGGTAAAAAGAAAAAGCAAGAAGAACCAATAAAAGACACCTCTAATAATGAGGAAACGGAAAACAAAGATGAAGAAGATAAAAAGTGATAAATTAGATAGCCTTTTAAAACTTTTTTGTAATTTGTTTGAAGGAAAATACTTAAAAAAGGCAGTTTTTTCGAAGCCCGACTCTGTCGATGAGGTGAAAAGCATTATTTCACCTAAAATAATAGGTGGAAAAGCGGTTTTACAAGTCGAAATTTTCTCAAAAGATAATAAAGCATATCATCTTAATATAAGAGAAAATTTTTACAACGAGTGCGAATCGATTTTTTATTCCCATTCTCAAATCAATATAATTTCTGTGCTTGGAGATTGTCAATATATGCGCTCGAAAAATGGGAAGGAAACGATTGTTGGGCAGACAAAAATTGAAAAAGGTTTTTTGTCAAATGCCAACAGCGTGCTTTCTTATTCGAGTAATAACAAGAAGAAAAATCACATATTAAGTGGAGATGAAGATTTCCTAAAAAAACTTGGAATAAGCGATGCTAATGGTCGAATACATGATAAAATGCAGGCAAAGTATCGTCAGATAAATAAATTTTTAGAGCATATAAAAAACATAGAAGAATATTTACCCGATGATAAAGTGAATATTTATGATTTGTGTTGTGGCAAAAGTTATTTAAGTTTCGCTGTTTATCACTATTTTAAAGTAATAAAAAATATAGATATTACAATGAAATGCATTGATTTAAAATCCGATGTAATAGAATACTGTTCTTCTGTTGCTCAAAGACTTGGGTTTGATGAGATGGAATTTGTATGTGCGAACATAAATGATTATTCTATGGTGGAAAAACCGGATTTGGTGATTTCTTTGCATGCGTGCGATATTGCAACTGATATAGTATTAAATAAGGCAAGCGAAAATGGCGCAAAAGTTATTTTATCAACCCCATGCTGTCATCATATGCTTAATCATAATATCGACTGCGAAGCGCTTGAATTTATTACAAAGCATTCTATGTTGCGTCAAAAATTTTGCGATGCCGCAACAGATGCAATAAGGCTTATGAGGCTTGAAATAATGGGTTATGAAGTGAATGCGTTGGAACTTATAGATCCCGAAGACACTCCAAAAAACATTATTTTGAAGGCTATTAAAAAGAATAAAGTTGATCTTAAAAAGCAAGAGGTGCTTTTACAAAAATATAAAGAAATTTGCAAGTTTTTAATTGGAGATAAAGAAACAATATGGGACTTGAAATGATTGTGGAAGTATTAAAATGATTTTTGGAATTGTCGTCGGTTCAATCTTTCTTTTGATGCTTATTCTTATCATTGTCTTTTTTAAAATTGCTTTTTGGCGTGGCAAAGAAGATGATTATATGCAAAGAGAGCCAAAAGACCCACAAATGTTGGAATATTACAAACAAATGAAAGCAGGCGTGGATTGGTATATTAATAAATCCAAGACGGATTTGTTCATAAAAAGTTATGATGGATTAACTCTTCATGGCGAATATATAAAATCAGACCAACAAAGTGGCAAAATAATAATTTTATTTCATGGTTATAGGTCAATGGCAAGAAATGATTTTTGTTGTGCTATGCCATATTATAATTCGCTTGGGCTTGATATAATATTGGTTGACCAACGCTCTCATGGCAAAAGTGAAGGAAAACTTATTACTTTTGGCGTGAAAGAGCGAAAAGATGTTTGCTCTTGGGTTGAATATGCTAAAAAAACTTATGGAGAAGACAAGCGAATTTTTATAGGTGGAATGTCGATGGGTTCATCTACTGTTATGATGGCATCCGACATTGTTGATGGTGTTAGTGGCATCGTTGCCGATTGTGGTTTTACTTCACCAAAGGAAATAGTACAAATTGTTGCAAAAAAAAGATTTAAACTTCCTAAATGGTGCGTTACCCTTGTTGGACTTTTTGCCAGAGTTTTTGGCGGATTTGATTATGCATACAGTTCAAAAACTTCTTTGTCGAAAACAAAAGTGCCTATTTTGTTTATTCATGGCTCGAAAGACGATTTTGTGCCTTGCTATATGACAGAGGAAAACTTTGACGCTTGTTCTTCAAAAAAGGCTAAAATAATTGCCTCAGGCGCACCTCATGGCTATTCTTTCTTGTTTGCGCCTGATAAAATCAAAAATGCTATTGAAAAATTGATTCTATAATACCAAACGGAAGTGGAGGAAATATGCAAAAAATAGCAAGTTTTACTGTCAATCACGATTTTATAAAGGAAGGTCTTTATATTTCAAGAATTGATGGAGATATCACAACATATGACATGAGAACAAGAAAGCCAAATATGGGCGATTATATGGACAATTTAACTATGCATTCAGTTGAACATATGTTTGCAACTTATGTAAGAAATAGTGAAAAAAGTGAAAAAATAATCTATTTTGGTCCTATGGGTTGTCAAACTGGTTTTTATTTGCTCGTTAGAGATTTGACATCTGAACAAACTCTTGAACTTATTAAAAACACCCTTGAAAAAATTGTTAGTCACAAAGGCGAAATATTTGGAAATAAAAGAGAGGAATGCGGTAATTATCGCAACCTCAATCTCGAAGCGGCACAAATAGAATGTCAAAGATATCTTGATATTTTAAATAATACGGAGGTAACATTCAAATATGAGTAAGGTTATCGGTATTATCGGTGCAATGGACATTGAGGTTGACGGAGTTGTATCGGAAATGAAAAATACCACTTGTGAAGTGGTTGGCACAATGAAATTTGTATGTGGTGAACTTCTTGGCAAAAAAGTAGTAGTTTGTAAGTGCGGCATAGGAAAAGTTTTCGCTGCCATTTGCGCGCAAACTATGATATTAAAATATGCCCCAGATATTATTATAAATTCTGGTGTTGCTGGTGCGCTTTCGGAATTGTTGTCCGTTCTTGATACAGTTGTCGCAATCGATGTTGTTCAACATGATATGGATACAAGTCCTCTTGGCGATCCCGTTGGGCTTATTTCCGGAATTAATGTAGTCAACATAGAAACAGATGAAAAGGCATCTAACCTTATTGATGGAATTTCAAGATCTTTTGGCGTAAATACATTTAGAGGAACTATTGCATCAGGAGATCAATTCATAGTTTCAGCGGACAGAAAAAAAGAAATTTTTAACAAATTTGGTGCAGTTGCTTGCGAGATGGAGGGTGCATCAATAGGACAAGTTTGCTATGTTAATAATGTTCCGTTTGCCATAATTCGTTCAATTTCAGACGGAAAGGGCGAGGCGCTTGATTATTTTACATTTTCAGAACTTGCCGCAAAACAATCTATAAAAATATTGAAAAAATTTATTGAAAAATATGAGGTATGATATGAAACTTGCATTACAATTATATTCAGTAAGAGACGAACTTGAAAAGGATTTCTTTGGAACACTTAAAAAGGTAAAAGAAATGGGCTATGATGGTGGTGAACTTGCTGGTCTTTATGGAAAAAGCGCACAAGAAGTTAAGACTATGTTTGACGAGGTTGGACTTATTCCTGTTTCAGCACATGTGGCTTATCAAGATTTGATGCCTGATATTGAAGGACTTGTTAAGGTTTATAAAGAGATAGGTTGTCAATACATTGTAATTCCTTATCTTCCAGTAGAGTTGAGATATGGCACTGAAAAATATTCTCAACTTTTAGAAGATATGAAAGTTATTGGAAAAATTTGCAAAGATAATGGTATTACACTTTTGTATCATAACCACGAATTTGAATTTGAAAAAACTGCCGAAGGAAAATATGTTCTTGATGCTTTGTATGAAGAAATTAGCGCTGATTTACTTAAAACAGAAATAGATACTTGTTGGGTAAATGTAGGTGGAGAAAATCCTAGTGACTATGTCAGAAAATATACTGGCAGAGCGCCAATCGTTCATTTGAAAGACTTTTATGGCAGTAGAAGTGAAAATATGTACAAATTAATAGGCATCGAAAACAAAGAAGAACAAAGCACTACTTTCGAGTTTAGACCACTTGGCTACGGAGTTCAAAACATTCAAGCCATTGTTGATGCTGCAAAAGACGCAGGCGCATCTTGGGTGATTGCTGAACAAGATCAACCATCTATGGGAAAAACAAGTCTCGAATGCGCTAAAATGAGTTTCGATTATATGAGCGATATTGATTATTAATAATTTCAATATCGAATTTTTAAATTTAAAAATTCTAAAATTCAAAAACCACTTGCTAAGCCTTTTAACACATGGAAGCGAGTGGTTTTTGTTTTTATTATTTATTTTGTTTAAATATTTCAAAGGCGAGAATTGTAGAAGCGGAAGCGGCAGAGAGTGCAGCATCAAAATCGCGTCCGTAATCAATACGCACAATTTCATCTGCTTGGGAAAGGACAGAAGAAGAAATTCCGCGTTTTTCGCCACCTACGATAAGAAAAATAGGTTTCTTTAAATCTGCATCGTAAACACTAATTGAGTTTTTTATATCAGCACAAACAATTTTATAATTTTTAGATTTAAAAATTTCAACAAAATCATTATCGGCAATATAAATCTCGGCTCTTTCACTTGCACCTGCGGATGAACGGCAAACGACACCAGAGGCAGAAAGCCAGTTTCTTTTTGACAGAATAAAACCATCAACTCCCGAGGCATAGATTGAACGCATTGCATAACCAAAATTATAAGGGTCTTCGATACCTTCAATCATAACATAAAAGCCATTTTCTTTTATTGAGTTCGTATTAAGCGTGGGGTATTCACGTTCGCCACAAATGGCGACAATTCCGCCGTGAGAAGCACCTATTGATAAAGAAGAAATTTCTTTTTCGGTTGTAGATTCAACAGGAAAATCAAATAAAGTTCCCATTTTTTTAAGATAAGCGATTTCTTTTGGCTTTTTTGAGGATTTTGCTTTATCATAAAGGATTTTTTCTATTTTTCGTGCGTTTGGTTTGTGCAATTTCAAATTATCGATAACAGCACGAATAGAGGTCATACCTTCAAAAATAGTAGATGAAGCAAAACGACTTGATTCTTTTATCATTTTAATACCTTATTTTTTGGAGTTGGCTTTCAAATAAGCATTTATAAAGCCATCAATATCTCCGTCCATAACTGCTTGAATGTTTCCATCTTCATAGCCTGTACGAGTATCTTTTGCAAGAGTGTAAGGCATAAATACATAAGATCTTATTTGAGAACCCCATTCAATGTTAGTTTTGTTACCCTTTATATCTTCAATTTTATCGAGTTTTTCGCGTTCCTTAATTTCCATAAGTTTTGATTTGAGCATTTTAAGGGCAGTTTCTTTGTTTTGAAGTTGGCTACGTTCGGTTTGACAGCCTACAACTATTCCTGTTGGAATATGCATAATTCTTATGGCAGAGTCTGTTTTGTTTACATGCTGTCCGCCGGCACCAGATGAACGGTGAGCGGTGATTTCGAGGTCTTCGTCTTTGAGTTCGATAGAATTGTCATCATCAAATTCAGGCATCACCTCAACAGAAGCAAAAGAAGTATGTCTTCGTCCCGACGAGTCAAAAGGAGATACTCTTACAAGACGATGAACGCCATTTTCGCTCTTTAAGTAGCCGTAAGCGTTTAATCCCTCAACGAGAATTGTAGCGCTTTTTAAACCCGCTTCTTCGCCGTCAAGCCAGTCAAGAAGTTTTACATTATAGCCATGTTTTTCTCCCCAACGCGTATAAAGACGATAAAGCATAAGTGCCCAGTCTTGTGCTTCTGTGCCACCAGCGCCAGGGTGGAAAGAAATAATTGCGTTATTTTTGTCGTATTCTCCACAGAGAAGAACTTCGATTCTTTGTTTTTCTTCTTCTGCAATAATAGAGGCTTGGTCGGCAAGAATTTCGTCAGTAAGGCTTTCATCGTTTTCTTCAATAGCCATTTCAGCCATCATTATTGTATCTTCAAGTTTATTAGAAAGCGCTTCATATTTTTCGATTTTGTCCTTCATTTGCTTGATTTTTTGAAGTGTTTTGGTAGAGTTTTCTTGATCAGACCAAAAATCAGGCTCAAAAGTAACTTTTTCAAGTTCAGAAACTTCAATTTTAAGTTCTTCAATCCTAAGAGCGTTGCCAAGTTCTTCTATATTACTTCTAAAATTTTGAAGTTCATACTTTGCATTTTCAAGTGCGATAATCAACTTATTGTCCTCCAAAGGTATTTATAACATAATTATACATTCTAAGTATAGCA
>JAZSDJ010000237.1:0-2447 GCA_045531105.1 Eubacteriales bacterium
TACATTTATGGTTCTTGCTCCCGATGGCGATGTAGTTAAGGAGCTTATGCCCAGAATCGAAAATAAGGCTGAGGTTCAGGCTTATATTGACGAAACCTTGAAGAAAAACGATATGGACAGAACTGAACTCAACAAAACAAAGTCCGGTTGTGAACTTAAAGGTGTAACATGTATAAACCCTGTGAATGGTAAAGAAGTCAGAATGTTTATTGGCGATTTCGTTCTTGCTAATTATGGCACAGGAGCGGTAATGGCGGTTCCTTCGCACGACCAACGTGACTTTGAGTATGCTATTGCCCATGATATTGATATGCTTCAAGTTATTGACGGAGATGAAAAGCTTGGACACGTTGATGTTTCTGAAAAGGCTTTTGAAAAGAGCGACTATCTTGGACGAGGATACAAACTCATAAATTCAGAGGAATTTTCTGGACTTACTGTTGAAGAAGCAAAAGAGGCTATAACTTCAAAACTCGAAAAAATTGGAGTTGCAAAGAGAACTGTAAATTACCATTTTAGAGAATGGATTTTTGCAAGACAACGTTATTGGGGAGAGCCAGTTCCAGTAGTACATGGAAATGATGGAAATATATATGTTCTTGATGATGAAGATCTTCCATTGGTACTTCCAGAACTTGAAAATTACAAGGGAATAAATGGAAAAGCACCCCTTGAAAACGCTACTGAGTGGAAAAAATATGACAAAAATGGCATTAAAGGTTTAAGAGAAACCTCTACTATGCCAGGCTCCGCTGGTTCCAGTTGGTATTTCCTTCGTTATATTGACCCACATAATAATGATGAATTTGCAAATCAAGAGTTACTTAAACATTGGATGCCAGTTGACCTTTATATAGGTGGCCCAGAACATGCCGTTGGTCATCTTATGTATTCAAGAATTTGGAACAGATACCTTTATAACAAAGGACTTGCTCCAACAAAAGAACCATTTAAAAAACTTGTTCACCAAGGTATGATTCTTGGTGCAAATGGTATCAAAATGGGAAAACGTTTCCCAGAGTTCGTTGTAAATCCAAGTGATGTAGTACGAGATTATGGTGCAGATACACTTCGTCTTTACGAAATGTTTATGGGACCACTTGAAGTTTCTAAACCTTGGAGCGATGCAGGCGTTGAAGGAGCGAAACGTTTCCTTAATCGTGTTTGGGCATTCTTTACAGAATCTAATAATATTGTAGAAAACTGTGTTGATGAACTTGAAAAGATTTATCACAAAACTGTAAAGAAGGTTACTGATGATTTTGAAAAACTTGCTTTCAATACGGCGATTTCTCAAATGATGATTTTTGTAAATGCTATTTACAAGGAAGGCAAATGCCCAAGAGCATATGCTGAGGGCTTTATTAAAATGATTTCTTGTATTTGTCCTCATATAGGAGAAGAAATTTGGTCTATTATGGGACACAACAATACTATTGCTTACGAAAAATGGCCTGAATATGATGAGTCTAAAACTATTGATTCTACGGTTACTATTGCAGTTCAAGTAAATGGAAAACTTCGTGGAACAATCCAAATTGAAAAAGATCTTGATAAAGATTCTGCGATAGCAATGGCAAAGCAAGAACCAAAGGTTGCAGACATTCTTTTGGAAAAAACAATAGTAAAAGAAATATATGTTCCTGGAAAAATTGTCAATATTGTTGTAAAATAATAAAAAATTTGCAAAAAATATAAATTTACTATTGACAAGGCTAATTAGTTGTAATATAATATCAAAGAGATTTAATTCTCTTGCTACACGCGGGGGGAGGGATATAGATGGCAGAAATTAGAGTAAAAGAAAATGAATCACTCGATAGCGCTCTTCGTAGATTTAAGCGTCAATGCGCAAGAAGTGGAGTTCTCCAAGAGCTCCGTAAGAGAGAGCACTACGAAAAACCAAGTGTAAAAAGAAAGAAGAAATCTGAAGCAGCAAGAAAGCGCAAATTTAAATAATTTGTATTCTTAAAAACTTCAAAAGGACCACATTCGTGGTCCTTTTTTCTGTTTATAGAAAAACAGTTGTAATTTTCATACAACCTTTTACTTTATTAGAATTGCTTTTGATACGGCTTTGAGTCGCGCTGTTTCTTTGCTTTTTTTGCTTTTATAAGCAAGCATATTGCAGAAATCAAAGCAAATGCTGCGATATAAATTGATAATGTAATGATAATTCTGTTTCCATTGCCCAATCCACCGAATGTTATTGTAAGAAGGTAGTAAAAAATACCTATTACAAAGAAATAAACGGTCAAAAGAACGGAAATGCTTTTTGGCTTAAAATAAAGAATAAGAGCAGAAATAATTACGGAAAAGGCAAGGGTTATAATCACTGAAAAAATATTCCATAATTTATTTGGATGAGAATCGATAGTATTTGCGATTATTTGAACGAAAATATTTAATATCAAAGATATTACAGTATAAAATCCTGCGCTATAAGG
>JAZSDJ010000097.1:0-3871 GCA_045531105.1 Eubacteriales bacterium
TCTTCCTAAGACCGCTTGGCCTCCGACTTTAATTATAGGGCATAAGTATCATAGGAACGAAATTCAAGTAGTCAGCAGAAACAAGGGTAAAATCAATTCCTTGATAATTTATAGTTTTTGGTATATTATAAACGCCATGTATATGACCAAAATAGCAATGCTTTATGTCAAATTCTTTTAAAATATCGACTATTGGTTGGCATAAAAATGAACTATAAACAGGTGGAAAATGTAAAAATACAAGAATTTGCTTATTGGTGTCGGCTTTGAGAATGGTTGCTTCTTCAAGACTCAATTTAAGACGCGCGCATTCTCTTGCAACAATTTTGTCGTATTCTGCATTATTTATTGAGGTTTGGAGTTTTTCATCAATATACCAACCTCTTGTGCCACAAATTATATAATCTTCTACCTCATAAGCATTGTTAAAAAGAAAATCAATGCTGTCAAATCCCTTTTCTTTGATATAAGCGCGATTCTTGGACATTGTACCCCACCAAAAATCGTGATTTCCTTTGCCGAGAAGTTTTTTGCCAGGAAGAGAATTGATAAATTCAAAATCGGCATCAGCGTCTTCTATATTTATAGCCCAAGAAATATCTCCTGGAATAATTACGGTGTCGTTATCTGTTACGATAGCACACCAATTTTTTTTAATTTTATTTACATAATCTTGCCATCTGTTCCCGAAAACATCCATTGGCTTGTTGGCGGAAAGAGGAAGGTGTAAATCTGCTATCGCGAAAATAGACATCGTTTCTCCTTAATGTGTTAAATGTTTACATATGAAAGTATAAGCGTTTTTAAAAAATATTTTATCCGCTATGTTTTGACCATATAAATCCATCAATTTAAAATATAATTTTGAAATATCTGAGATATTATGGATTTTTAACGGAAGAGTAGAAATGCCATCGAAATCACAACCAAGGCAGACGTGATTTTCTCCACCCAAGCATAAAAAAGTATCAATATGCTTTAAAATGTCATTGATTGAGGCAAATCCTGAATTTGATAGATGATCAGTACACAAGGAAATTCCAACAACTCCGTCAAGTTTTATAATTTCGGCAAAAGCCTCATCAGATAAGTTTCTTTTATGATTACACACTGATAATGAATTTGAATGAGAGGCAATAAGAGTTTTGCTATGAATAGAGCATAATTCTATAATATCATAACAAGAGCGTTCGTTTGAATGAGATACATCTGGAATTATTCCAAAATTGAACATTTGCAAAATAGTATCCTTACCAAAATTGGAAAGCCCTAATTTGGAATTCCATGCGCCTCCAAATTGATTTGCATTTTCCCAAAAAAGAGTGGCAAATCTAACCCCATCATCAAATAAGATTTTAAGCCGAAACAAATCTTTTTCAATTATTCTTAAATCTTCTACTGATAAAAAGAAAGAAAAATCACTTAAATTCTCGTTGGATTTTTCAAAAATAAGCATTTGATTTTTCGCATACTCAATAATTTTTTTATATTGCTCAAATCCTTCACAGTCACTCAAATGATTTTCTGTCCAAATAGCCATAATTTGTATGTATCGTGAAAACTCAATGCATTTGTCAAAAGAAATTTGTAAAGGAGAAGATAAAAGAGAATAGTTACCCAAATAAGCCTTTAAAAGAGTATCGCAATGTAAATCAAAGTATGAAATCATATTACCTCGAAAACGCGTTTTCTATGTAATTTAAATCACAAACTTCAAGTTTGTCGTTTACGACTTTAACATAAATTTCGCAAACATCCATTCGTGGTTGTTTTGAAGCATGTTTTTTAGGAAGCGTTTTTATATAGTAATATGCAAATTTCAGTAAATTTGTTCTTTTTGAAATTGTAACTGCATCGGCGGGACGGCCAATGTTATTTTTGTCAATTCGTCTTGTTTTTACTTCTATGAAGTAAACATAGTTCTTGTCGGTGGCGATTATATCTGTTTCTAAATGACCTAAACGACTATTTCTTGCTAATATTTTGAAACCTAATTTTTTTATGTATTTGACGCAAAAATTTTCGCCGAAATCGCCAACTGCTTTTTTTGAATATTCAATCATTGTCAAGAAATTTCAAGAAACTTGGACGATGAATAGGGCAAGGACCAAATTTTCTTATAGCGTCCATATGCGCTTTTGTGCCATATCCTTTGTGTTTCGCAAAACCATAGTCAGGATATTCTTTGTCGTATTCCATACACATACGATCACGAGTAACTTTCGCAAGAATAGAAGCGGCAGCGATAGAGGGAACAATCGCATCACCTTTAACAACGGTTTTTGTCGGGATTTTAAAACCGATGGCTTTGTTTCCATCAATTAATGCCATGTCGGCGGGAATGTTCAGCCCTTCCACTGCACGATTCATTGCAATCATAGTAGCATTCAAAATATTATGTTCTTCAATTTCTTCAACAGTAGCGAATGCAATTGAGTAAGAAATGGCATTTTCTTTGATTATATCGAAAAGCATTTCGCGTTTTTTCTCAGTTAGTTTTTTTGAATCGTCCAAGCCATCAAGAACGAAGCCTTCTGGCAATATACAAGCAGCGGTTACCACAGGACCCATAAGGGGACCTCGTCCTGCTTCGTCGACTCCGCATATTAGATTGATTTCTTCATTTTTATAGGCTTTTTCAAAGTCATAATCAAGCATTTTTGTCCTCCGGAGATTCAATCGTGATATTTCCGATTTTTGCATTTCTAAACTCTTCAAGAAGAGTATTAGCGGTGCGCTCAGTGTTAATTTCACCACCTGAAATTAGAAATCCTCTTTTTTTTCCAACAAGTTCAAAAACTTCAAAGTCCATATCACATGCGTCTAATTCTTCTTTGGTGATTTTATAGCGCGCCATAAACTCATTTGGTGCGATTTTTCTTAGTCTTGAACAGAGAAGAACAGCAATATATTCAGTATCTAAAATTGCATCTTTAATAGCGCCAGTAATAGCAAGATTCTCACCGACAACTTTTTCTTCAAATTTAGGCCATAGAACTCCTGGCATGTCCATAAGGTCAAGTCCAATAGTTGTAGGAATCCATTGCTTGTTTAGAGTTACACCAGGTCGATTTTCAACTTTTGCTTTTTTAGAGCCACATAATTTATTAATAAGTGAAGACTTACCAACATTTGGAATGCCAACAAACATGGCTTTTAATTTTCTCCCACTCATCCCTTTGTCTTCGTATCTTTTGATTTTATCAGCAAGAATTTCTTTAACACTGGAAGCCAGAGAAGAAAAGCCTTCACCACTTATGCAATCCACTGCGATTGCATATTTTCCTTGCGCTTTGTAGTATTCGATCCATTTTTTTGTCATTGCCTTGTCTGCAATAGAGCATTTATTTAAAACTGTCAAGCAAGGCTTGTCGCCAATTATTTTTGCAATTTCTGGATTTTTAGAACTATATGGTATTCTTGCATCTAAAATTTCAACTATTATATCAACTTCTTTTAAGTTTTCTGAAATCAAACGACGAGTTTTCGCCATGTGTCCAGGAAACCATTGTATAACATCGGATTGCATAAATACTCCTCATTTGAACAATTTGATATTTTGTAAAGGGAGAAGTCTAAAAACAACCTTTCCTATTACTTCGTTTTCGTTAAAAAAACCAAAAATAGAATCACGACTGTCCCGAGAGTTGTTTCTGTTGTCTCCCAACACATATAAGCATCCTTCTGGAACGACAAATGAAATTTCCATTGAAGGAGGAACAAGTGACAGGGGAAGAGGGCTTCCGTAATATGCGTAGTCTTCCTCTACAAGTAAATCATCAACATAAACATCAAAACTTCCGTCAAGAGGGAAATTATAAATAAGTTTTACAGATTGATTTTCTGTCGCAATAACTCTTTTAACAATAGG
>JAZSDJ010000036.1:0-4677 GCA_045531105.1 Eubacteriales bacterium
TGGCTATATTTTTTACGGGACAGCAATTCTTACCTATATTTGTATCGTTTTAACGCTTAGCCGTTCTTCTCTGCTTTTCGCGAGCATCATTTCCGCTATATGCATTATATTAATTTGTATAAAAGGAAAAAATGTAAAAACAAACAGAATCATTACAATTTGCTTAATTTGTATTGGTATAGTTGGTGTTATTGTTCTTTGGGGAAAAATCTCTATTGTTTTATCAAGTTATTTTAGCCAAGGTTTTAGTGACAATGGCAGATTTAATTTGTTCAAGCATGGTTTTGAAAACTTTATATCTCACCCTGTTTTTGGTGGTGGTTTTGGAAGTTGTGCAGAAGACAATTTTGGTCATGGAATTGAGCCTAACAGGTATCACAACACCATAATAGAGTTGATTGCGACTTGTGGAATCGTTGGAATTTGCGCATATATTTTCCATAGATATCAAACAGTTAAATTGTTTTGGGAAAAGAAAAAAGACCTCTCTGTTTGGTTTATAAGTCTTTGCGTCCTTTCATTGCTTCTTACAAGTTTGCTTGACAATCACTTGTTTAATTTGTACCCAACTATGTACTATGCTTTTATCTTGTGTGCACTTGAAAAGCATATAACAGAATAAAGACTAAAAATGCTTACGGGGTTCCGTAAGCATTTTTAATTTATTCAACTGTTACTTTTTGGCTTGATTTAGCAGTAAATGTTCCATCTTTATATTCAAAGAAAGTTGGAGAACCTGCATAAGTTCCAGCAGAAATTGTGTATTCTCCTGATTCAATACCTGCTGTTATAACAACAACTGAAAGTTTTTCAGCATAACTCTTTGGAATTTGAATAGTAACATCAACTCCTGTACCTTTTATGTTAACGCAGTTACCATAAATATAATCTGTTGGAGTTTGAATTGATGCAGAAATAATCTTTCCGTTAACGGTTGTAGGTGTTTTTGGATTAACAGTTGTAGAAAGACAAACAACTGTTCCACCATTTACAACAAATGTGCCATCAGTTGGAAAGTCAACCTTGTCGAACAAATAAACAGTTCCGCTTGATACTGTTGTGTTATCAGCATCAATAGCATCTGATATTGCAATCAAAGCAACTTTTGCATCTGCAATTTTGACTTCATCAGCATTAATGCCTTTATCAGATCTATAAACTGCAACTTCTGTTGCTGTGCCAGAAATTGAAATGCTTACATCAGCTTTGATAGCACTTTCACAAGAATCCAAAACAAGAATTCCACCAGTAATAGAAATTGTGTTTTTAGTTTCTTTTGCGATTGCTTCGTTCAAGTCTTTTGCATCTGTTGTAACGATACAATCTTCTACTGTATCAATGGCTATTGTACCTTTTTTGATAGAAATGGTGTTGTCGGCATCAAGACCTTTTGCGCTATTCTTAACAGAATAGAACACTGCATCAGGGAACATTGTTCTGTCAACTTTGTGATATGTTTTGTTTTCGTCACGAATGTATTCTCCATTGCTCATATCTTCATCGAAAGAAGGAGTTGTCATAACATACAAAACACCGGTTGTATCAACTTCAATATCATAAGCCTCAACGCCATCTTTTTCTGAAACAACTTTAACGTTGCTCTTTCCACTAAATATCACAGATTTATCTGCTTTAACGCCAGTATCTTTTGAATTAACAACCACAACCGTATCGTTTTCAGCGGTAAATTTAACATTTTCAGATGCGTTGATTCCGTCCTCGCTGGATTGAATATTATATCCACCGCCATTTATAACGATTTCACCATATGCATCAATAGCATTTTTTCCAGATTTGAGTTGGAATTTTCCACCATTGATAACGAGATTAGATTTCAAATCTACAACAACGTTTTCTCCATCTATTTCATATTCGCCTGTTTTAAGAGCGGAGCGAGTTGCATCAATGGTAAAATCACCAGAATTGATTTTCAATCCAGCAACAAAGTTAGGATCTGTTTCTGTATCTTTTCTTTCGCCAACGGCATAAATTCCGTTATAGTTAGCGTTAAGATTGAAAACACCACCATTAATTGTTATGGATTTTGTGCAGTAAATTGCATTCTTGTATTTTGTTTCTATTTTAAGTTCGCCTTCACCCTCGATTGTGAGGTTTCCGGTTTTAACATAAATAGCACCTTTTTCGCTCTTTGTTTGATCGTTTACCACTCTGCTATCAAAAATAATGTTTCTCTTGCCTTTGAGAAGAATTATTTTGAGGTCACAACCCTTTGAATAGATAGGTGGAATTGAAGCGTCAATAGAGTTTTGAATCTGAGCACCGTCAAGAACAAGAACTACTTCTTGAAGTGGTGCGGTTGGGTCGTTTCTCTTTATTTCAACTTTAATACCATCTTTGGTTGATGAACCATATATACGATAAATTCCTGGTGAAGAAATTTTAACTCCACCTGTTACGTCCATAGAGACTGCATTTGGATAAGATGCCGCTAAATCGGTATTTCCAAATGAACTTATGTCAAATGTATTTGGGTTAAAACTTTGATTTACGTTTACAGCATAATCAACCTTTGGAATTGATAATGAGTTCTCTTCCTTGTTATTGTCATCTGGCGAAGAACTTTCATCTCCTGTTGAACTGCTTGTTGGGTCTTGCGTGCTACTGGTTGGAACAGATGAAGATGAGGATTCTTCGTCATCACAGGCAACAATGAATGCTGTAACCATTAACAAAGCAAGGATAAGTGCAAGTAATTTTTTCAATTTACTTTACCTCCTGATTTTTTCTCATACTATATTTTAGCATAAAATATCACAATAGTCAATAGTTTTATTTGCGTTGTTTTGTGTAATATTACAAAAAAATCAATAAATTTTAGGGTTTTGTTAGTTTTTTGAAAATGTATTTTTTCTGTCGTTCTACTGTATTGACAAAAAAGTTATATTATGTTAGAATTATATAAATATGCCGAAAGGAGTGATTTTGTGAAAATTTCTCTTATTGTGCCTTGTTACAACGAAGAAAAGGCGCTTCCTTTGTTTTATGAAGAAGTAAAAAAAGTTTCTCTCGAAATGAGTGAATATGAATTTGAGATGCTTTTCATTGATGATGGCTCCAAAGATAATACTCTTGCGTTGCTTCAAGATTTTGCAAAAGAAGACGAAAGGGTTAAATATATTGCTTTTTCAAGAAATTTTGGTAAAGAGTCCGCTATGTATGCAGGATTTTGCAATGCGACGGGTGATTACACCGCTGTAATGGACGCTGATATGCAAGACCCTCCTTCTCTTTTGCCCGAAATGGTTAAAATTCTTGAAGAGGGAGAATATGATAGCGTTGCCACAAGACGCAAAACAAGAAAGGGAGAGCCAAAAATCCGTTCTTTCTTCGCAAGAATGTTTTATAAGTTAATGAACAAGTTTTCCGATGCGAATATCGTTGACGGGGCAAGAGATTTTAGACTTATGAAGCGTGAAATGGTTGAAGCCATTGTAAATATGTGTGAAAGCAATCGTTTTTCCAAGGGTATTTTTGCTTGGGTTGGCTTTAAGACTTATTGGCTATCTTATGACAATGTTGAAAGAGTCGCTGGCAAAACAAAATGGAGTTTTTGGAAACTTGTTAAATATTCGCTTGACGGAATTACAAATTTCTCCTCTACTCCTTTGAAAATCGCATCTGTTTCAGGAATTTTCTTTACCTTTTTAGCGCTGATTATGATGATTTTTGTATTTGTCAGAGCGCTGATTTTCCAAGACCCCGTTCAAGGTTGGCCATCTTTGGTTTGTATAATACTTTTTATCGGCGGTATTCAACTGTTTTGTATTGGAATTATAGGACAGTATATTTCTAAAATGTATATTGAGGTTAAAAACAGACCTCATTACATTGTTGCAAAAACAAATAAGGATGATGTTGTAAAAAAATGAAAGAAAAGTTACCACACGAAGGTCACAGAGAAAGATTAAAGAATAGATTTCTTTCGTCTGGACTTGATAATTTTGAAAGTCATAATATTTTGGAATTGCTTTTATTCTACTCTATTCCAAGACAAGATACAAATGAAATCGCACACGCATTGATTGACCGTTTTGGCTCGGTTAAAGGTGTTTTTGATGCGGATTTTTCTGAACTTATAAAAGTTAAAGGTATAAAGGAAAATTCTGCGACTTTGATAAAACTTATTCCTCAACTTGCAAAAGCATATATGACAGAGGAAGAAGATAACGAAGATATGATTTTTGAACACGCTGACAAAATTGGCGAATACTTTGTTAGAAAGTTTATTGGCGAAACAAAAGAAGTTGTTTATATTATGCTTCTTGATAATAAATTTAAACTTATCAAAGTTGAAAAGGTGTTTGAAGGCAGTGTAAACTCGTCTTCTGTTGATACAAGAAAAATCGCAGAACTTGTTTTTCTAAATAATGCTTCTTCTCTTATAATCGCACATAATCACCCAAATGGAGTCCACTTTCCTTCACAAGAAGATATAGAAACAACGGGATTGTTTTCAAGTATTTTCCCGTCTATCGGCGTTAATTTCTTGGAGCATTTTGTTGTTGCGGGTAAAAACTATTGTCCTATCATGTACGACCTTGATATATTCCGTTCTCGTAACGAAATAAGATTGAAATATCATTAATAAAAGCGCTTATGCGCTTTACGCCTCCATAGTTAAATGGATATAATAAACCCCTCCTAAGGGTTAGTTAT
>JAZSDJ010000122.1:0-4528 GCA_045531105.1 Eubacteriales bacterium
ATTTTAAAGGGAATGAAGGAAACTGTGTCGGCAGGACTTCCTCTTGCCATAATTGCAGATACAGAGGTTTTGAAAAATGCTCCTATGGAAATGATAAAGGCAGGCTATGGCGATATCATAGGCAAATATTCTGCGCTCAACGACTGGAAACTTTCGAACCTAGTAAACGACGAATATTTTTGCGATTACATATATAACATCACCTACGAAATGATAGAAAAGACCTTGAAAACAGCCAAGGGGCTACTTGAACGAGATGAAGAAAGTGTGAAAATTTTAACAGAGGCTCTTGTAATCGTCGGAATTATGATGAGTTTTGCAACCACCTCGCGCCCAGCGTCGGGAAGCGAACATCATTTGTCGCACTTTTTTGAAATTACAGGAATTGTTAAAAACGAGCCGTATTTCCCTCACGGAATAGATGTCGCATACTCAACCGTGGTAACTGCAAAAATAAGACAAGATATTTTGTCAAAACCTTTCAAGTCAAATTTGTATAGGGAAAACGAAAAAGAATATCTTGAAAAAATGCAACAAGTCTACGGAAAAGTAGCCACAGAGTGCATTAAATTGCAAGAAAAAATAGGTAACTACAAAAAAGACAGAATTCCAACCTATCTTGAAAACGAAAAGGAAATCAGAAAAATTCTCGCGGAAATGCCAAGTGCTGACGAAATTATACAAATGCTTTCGCTTGTCGAACTTGATATGAATGAATTCGTATCTCTTTATGGAGAGGAAAAAATCAAAAATGCAATAAAGTACGCAAAGGACTTAAAGGACAGATATACAGTCCTTTGGCTCAATTACGATATGATGGAAGGCTAATATGAAATTTACAAAAGATAATACAATGAGTGTCGCTGGACACAGAGGCGACTGCTATAATTTCTACGAAAACACAATGTCTGCATTCAAAGGCGCTGTTGAGGCAGGGGCTGAAATGATAGAAACCGATGTTCGTCTGAGTAAGGATTTAGTGCCTGTTTTAATTCACGATGATACAGTTGATAGAACTACAAACGGAAGTGGCAGAGTTTCTGATATGGCATTTGAGCAACTGCGAAAACTCAATGCAGCGGACACCAATAAACCTGAACAAATTCCAACTTTTGAAGAACTTCTTTGTTTTGTATCAAACACTAATATAACCTTAAATATCGAAATCAAAGAGTATTATAGCGAAGAAAATGAGGCGAGATGTGTCGATTGTATTGAAAAAGTAATCGAAATGGTCGAAAAATATAATATGGGTGAAAAATGCCTTATAAACAGTTTTGATGCGTGGGTTTTGGAATATGTTTATAAAAAATATGGCAAAAAATATGCACTTCACGGCTTTTACCCATATTCCATAATGAGCAATGTGTCAATAAACCCCGATGAATACCTTTATTGTGCGTGTATATTTGATAACGAAAATAAGTCACTTTATGACGACCTTGTCGCAAAAGGGATTGAACCTTGGATTGGCGCGAGCGTAACTCAAATTTCAAAACTTGAAATTTGCTACAAATATGGCGCGAAATTAATTACGACAAACAATCCAAGCGATATAATTAAAAAAATGGAGATTTTAAATGGACATAAATAAAATAAAAGTTGTCGCAATGGACCTTGATGGAACACTTACACAACATAAAGAAAAACTTGATAAAGCACATAAAGACGCGCTTGATAATCTTTCAAAAAAGTATAAACTTTTAATGGTTGGAGCGGGACAAGTGTACAGAATTTTCAATCAAATGGAAAAATACCCTATTGATATAATAGGTAACTACGGCTTGCAATACGCAATCTATAATAAAGAAAATGGCGACCTTGATATAAAAAGAGACTTATCTTTTGATGTCAAAAAAGAAGAGATTGAGAAAAAAGTTACATTTTTAAGAGAAAAATACAACTTCAAACACTTTCGTGGCGACAATGTAGAATACCACATTTCTGGTTGTATTACATTTCCAATTTTAGGAACAAAAGCAATCCAAGAGGACAAACTCTCTTTTGACCCCGACAGACAGAAACGCAGAGCAATCTACGATGAAGTGTGCGAAATGTTTGACGAATATAATGTGTTTGTCGGTGGTTCGTCATCATTTGATATGTCACCAAAACCATATAATAAATATTACGCGCTCGACCTTTATTGTAAAGAAAACGGCTTGGCTCATGACGAGGTCGTTTATATAGGCGATGATTACGGGTTCGGCGGGAACGACGAAAGTGTTTACAAATCTGATTTTAACTATCTTACAATAGATAATTATGTAGATTTTCCAAACATAATAAAAGAATTACTCAAATAAACAAAAAACAGCGCCTTCTTACGAAAAGAAGGCGCTGTTTTTATACGCATAAAAATAGATTACTTTTTAATTGCTTTTGTCAAATCTGTCATCATTTCGCTGATTTTTATGTTTTGAGGACAAACAGACTCGCAAGAGCGACAGCCAATGCAAGAAGCAGGTTTTTTGTTCTCCGAGAGTGAACCGATAACCATAGGAACTAAAAATCCTCCACCCGAGTAGGTGTATTCGTTGTAGAGTTGAATAAGTAGCGGAATATCAAGTTCCATGGGGCAATGAGATGTGCAATAGCGACAAGAAGTACAAGGTAAAGAGGTTTTGGAAGTTATTTTATGAGCGATGTCGAAAAGAACATCTAATTCTTCTTTATTAAGTGACTTTTCACTCTCATATGTAGCGATATTTTCTGCAAGTTGCTCAAAGTTGGACATTCCTGAAAGTGTCATTGTAACACCCTTAATTGATTGTAAAAATCTGAATGCCCATTCAACAACGTTTGCATCTTTTCGATATTCTTTGAGTTTTGCTTCGTATTCAGGCTCGATTTTTGCCAAAGCGCCACCACGCACAGGCTCCATTACCCAAATAGGAAGATTGTATTCGTTCAATAAATCAACTTTTGATTTTGCATCTTGCAAGGTCCAGTCAATCCAGTTGAGTTGGATTTGACAAAACTCCATATCTTTTCCGTAAGCGTCAAGAAAACGCTTCATTGTTTCCAAGGTTCCGTGTGTAGAGAAGCCGAGATGGCGAATGCGACCATTTTTCTTTTGTTTCATCAAATACTCAAAAATTCCAAATTCGGGATTTAGATAGGCATCAATATTTGCCTCGCACACATTGTGGAATAAGTAGAAATCAAAATACTCAACTTGACATTTTTCAAGTTGCGCCTCGAAAATTTCTTCAACTTTACTCATGTTTTTCAAATCATAACCAGGAAACTTTGATGCAAGATAAAAACTGTCACGGTCATAATCCTTTAAAACTTCACCGATAACAATCTCTGATTGTCCCGAATGATACCCCCAAGCCGTGTCAAAATAATTTACCCCCTTATCAATAGCATACGCAACCATTTCCTTTGTTTTTTCTTTGTCTATTTTACTAAAATCGCCATCACAAACAGGCAAACGCATACAGCCCATTCCAAGGGACGAAAGTTTTATTTCTTGAAAATCATTGTAAATCATAATAAACTCCTAAATCTATGTACTAACTAAATTATATACCTTAAAAGAAATCAAAGCAATGCTTTTTTCGTAAAAAAGCAAAAATAAATATTTGGTAGTATTGAAAGCACGAGTGGAGTGTGATATACTTAAATCAATAACTATTTAAAATATGCATTAAGAGGTTATATGCAAAAAGAAAACTTACGAAAACTTGTGTTGTCGGCTATGTTTTTGGGCATAGGACTTGTATTGCCACTTTTTACAGGACAAATAAAAGAAATTGGTGATTCGCTTCTTCCTATGCACATTCCAATAATGCTGTGTGGTGTTATTTGTGGGGCAAAACATGGATTTGCAACAGGTATGATTTTGCCATTTTTACGCGCTATAACATTTGGTATGCCACCACTTTATCCAAATGCAATTTGGATGGCGCTTGAACTTGCTACCTATGGACTTGTTATAGGTATTTTGTATTCAAAATTTAAAAAAACGACGCCATATTTGCTCCTTTCTATGCTTTGTGCTATGATATCAGGCAGAATAGTTTGGGGAATAACAAAAGCGTTATTGCTTATAACAAAAGAAGGCGCATTTACGATAAAAGCATTTGTAATAGGTGGTTTTGTCGATGCAATACCAGGAATAATACTTCAATTTATACTAATTCCGTTAATCGTTGGAATATATGAAAAATTAAAACAAAAGAGGACTGAATGATGAAAAAAGTATCGTTTCCATACGGGAAAGAACAAATAGAATATGAATTTAAAGACGAAGAATTGATAGGTGTTTTAGAATCGTCGATTAATCACTATAAACCAAATAAAACAGGCTCACAACTCGTAAAAAAAGCAATGGAAAATCCAACAGGCTCAAAGCGACTTTGCGAACTTGCAAAAGGCAAGAAAAATATAGTTATAATTGCAAGCGACCACACAAGACCTGTTCCAAGTAAAATTATAATTCCTTTGATGCTTGACGAGATAAGGCAAGGAAATAGAGATGCTAAAATCACTATTTTAATCGCCACAGGGTGCCACAGAG
>JAZSDJ010000227.1:0-2692 GCA_045531105.1 Eubacteriales bacterium
TGCTTTTGCTTCAATTTGTCTGATTCTTTCACGAGTAATATCAAATTTTTCGCCAACTTCTTCAAGCGTTCTTGTTCTTCCATCATCAAGTCCAAAACGAAGCCTAAGAACTTCTTCTTCTCTTGGAGTAAGTGTTTTCAACACTTCATTGAGTTGCTCTTTAAGCAATGTATACGAAGCCGCTTCAGAAGGCGATGGTGAATCCTCATCCGGAATAAAATCACCAAGATGACTGTCTTCTTCTTCGCCTATTGGAGTTTCAAGAGATACTGGTTCAAGAGCGTATTTCATTGTATCTCTTACTTTTTCAGGAGTCATATCAATTTTTTCTGCAATTTCTTCTGGTGTTGGTTCTCTACCAAGTTCTTGAAGAAGTTGTCTTGAAACTCTTGACACTTTATGAATGGTTTCAACCATATGAACTGGAATTCTAACGGTTCTTGCTTGGTCTGCAATCGCTCTTGTTATTGCTTGTCTTATCCACCAAGTAGCATATGTTGAAAATTTATATCCTTTTTCCGAATCAAATTTTTCAACCGCTTTCATAAGTCCAAGATTTCCTTCTTGAATCAAATCAAGAAAAGCCATTCCTTTTCCAACATGCTTTTTAGCAATGCTTACAACAAGACGAAGGTTTGCCTCAACAATCTTATTTTTTGCTTTCTCATTTCCTTCTTTCATTTGAGTTGCATACAATTTCTCGTCCTCTGCGCTCAAAAGAGGAACTCTGCCTATTTCTTTCAAATACATTCTTACTGGATCATCAACAGACAATCCTTCTTGCATTTTTTCAATTTCTTCTGGACTTATGAGTTGTTCGAGTTCTTTTTCAAGATTATCAACATCTTCTCCGTTAAGTTCTTCTGGATTTTTGTTTGCAATACTCTCAAAAAGTTCATCAAGTTCATCATCAGCAAAAAAATCAACTTCTTCAGCCTTTGATTCTTCTTGTTCATTAGAAACTGTTTGTTCAAGTATTCCGTTTATATCAAGTTCATTTTTCATATATTTACCCCTCTTTTTTCTTCTTCAAAAGCATTTGAAGCGAATCCATACTATCTTCGTTGCTTTTTTGATTTTTTTCCTTTTTTAGTGCTTCAATACATCCATCAAGAACATCCGCTCCGTTTGAGGAGAGCATTTGTCTATCAGTAAGCATTCTTGAAATTCTTGAAATTTCCTCTTGTGAAAAGTCTTCTAACAAAAATGCAATATCAAATTTAACTCCCATTTTGTTTATTGACTGCATTTTTTCAAAGATTTTCCTACTAAAAATCGTCATAAAATCATTTGGTGTCAAAACAGATAAACATTTTTGAAAATGCTCATCTCGAAGTTGCATAAGCCCTAAAATTGCTTCTTCGGCCTTCGTCGCTTTCACATTTATTGAACTTTCTGGATTAACCCTATCAGAAATTCCGCTCACTGCACGATATATTTCATTTTTTTGTTTTTGCCTGCTTTCTCTTTTTCCCGACCTTAAAATAGCATTAACATCTTTTATTACAAGCGATTTGGAAACGCCAAGAACTTTTGATGCTTTCTCGCAATAAACTTCTCTTTCAATTTCCGAAGAAAACATTGCTATTGCTCTGCAAATTTCCGATGCTGCCTTTATTTTTTCTTGATCATCAGAAACATTGTACTTTGCTAAAATCTTTTCTAATTTATGGTCAAATCGTGTCATTGAACTGTTTAAAAGTTCGTTAAACTTCGGAGCGCCAAATTTTTTAATATATTCGTCTGGGTCTTTTGCCCCTGCCATTTTCAGAATTTTAACTTCAATTCCGACTTCTTGTAAAAGATTGAAAGCCTTATCAGCGGCTCTTTGACCTGCTTCATCACTATCATAAGAAATAATTACTTTTTTTGTATATTTAGAAAAAATTCTTGCTTGTTCAGAGGTTATAGCAGTTCCTAGGGTTGCCACAGCGTTTTCAAACCCCGCCGAATGAAGGGAAATAACATCCATATACCCTTCACATAGTATTAGCATATCTGCACATTTATTTTTAGCGAAATTTAAAGCAAATAAGTTTCTGCTTTTTTTGAAAGCAGGTGTATCAGAAGTATTTAGATATTTTGGCTCTGAATTGTCCATTACACGGCCACCAAAAGCAACTACATTTCCAGCAGTGTCAATTATAGGAAACATAATTCTGTTTCTAAAATAGTCATATGGTGTTCCTTTTTTACTTTTTCCACATAAAAAGCCCACATACATCTCTTGGTCAGTATAACCAAGTTTTTTCAAATGGTCATGCAACATGCCAAAAGAATCGGGTGCAAATCCAAGTCCAAAATGTTTCAAAACAGCGGGAGAAAGTTTTCTTTTATTCAATAAATATTCTCTTGCCTGAAATCCTATTTTTTCGTCCATAAGGCACTTGTTAAAAAACAAGGCCGTCTCTTTATTCATATCAAGGACTCTTTGTCGACTAACGCCTTTACTTTGTGAATTGTCCTCGACATCGTCTGGCAATGTAATACCACTTCTTTGTGCAAGCACTTTTATAGCCGAAACATAATCAATGTTCTCAGCACGCATTACAAAAGAAATAGCATCTCCTCCTGCGCCACAACCAAAACAATAAAAAGATTGCGTAGAAGGAAACACAACAAATGACGGGGTTTTTTCACTATGGAAAGGACAAGAACCGCTATAATTTGAACCTGCTCTTTTTAGCGTTAC
>JAZSDJ010000043.1:0-6813 GCA_045531105.1 Eubacteriales bacterium
TCTTCCTAAGACCGCTTGGCCTCCGACTTCCAAAGCCAATTACAAACGCAAAAATGATAATTGCTTTGTTTGCAAATTTCCTTATGCTCTCGTTTTGGATTTTTCCTGTGAGTTTCTTGTACGGAATTTTGATAACAGAAATAATTGCAAAAATCAAAGCCGTCATAATCGCCCAAACGAACTCGCTATTTCTCAAAAGTTCGCTCATTCAACTCACTCCTTTGTGTTTGCAATTTGATTGTCAAGTGCCTTGATTGCATCATCGCAAGCCTTGTTAATCTCGGCACAAGCAGTTTCAATTGAGGACTTTTCAAAGGCTTTCTTTGTTTCCTCTGTCGCCTTTTCGATTTCCTCTTTCTTTGCGTTGAACTCGGCTTGGATTTGAGCAACCTGTGCATTAGCCTTTTCTCTTTCCTCTGCAATCGCTCTGTCCTTCTTCTTGTCGAGTTCCGTGTTGTAAGGCGCAATTCTCTCAGCTCTTACCTTTTGTGAAATCACATTAAGTTGTTGGTTTCTCTGCGCCTCGATTTGCCTCTTGGCATTTTCAAGAATTTCTTTTACCATTTCTCTCTCCTTAATAAGTTTCGTCTGTCAATGGTGTTTCGGTTGTGGTCGCTTCGGCATCGGCAATCATATCGTCAACTACCGAAACCTTTGCCTTTGCCAAAACAAGTGCTTTTTCGTGTTGGGCTACTTCGTTTTCGTACTTTGCCTTGTACTCATAAAGCTTTTCGAGCATAACTTCTCTCCTTTCCATATGATAATAATTATAATTAAACTGTGCTTTTGCACAATAAAATTATTCGTTAGGAATTATTTGTCGCCAATAGGACATTTCGGTTTGGCTCACAGGGAGTTCGCTCGTGATTTCCACAATGTTTGTTCCCTTTTCGGTTTTTGCCCATTCGAGCAACCTTGCACCAAGTTCCGTGTTTGTAAGGTCGTATTCCGTTGGAGTAACAACTGCACATACTGTAAATGGTATTCCTTTGTCCTTTTGGTCTTGCAACCAAGCCTTAAATGCAGGAATATATGTAGAATTTGTTCCTGCAACAAAGCCAAATGGAAGTAAAACCGAACGAGGCATTGTTTGAGTTATTGCACCTGATAAACACATAAATGCCACCATACTACCACCATGAGAATTTCTATTATATGGAAGATGTGAGCATTTTGCCACAGGATTGTTTTCTTCAAGCAAAACTCCTCTAACATATGTTGTAAATTGTTGCCTTTCGGCAGAGCCATCAACATTTGCTAACTCAAAATATCTGCTACTGTCATACACAACTGTTTTGCAATTTTCGAGATATGTAACCTTGCCATTCACTCGGTCAATTGTGAGCTTGTTTGCATAATTGCCAAGTTTCTCGAAACCAAGTTTAATTTCCGTTCCGTCTGCAAGTGTTACACAGGGTGGGATTTCGATTGTATTATTAAAGTATGGCTCATAAGGTGTAGCAACATCGCCCTTTTCGATTTGAATATCATATAATCCTGCCACACCTCGCTTGTTAGACCAAATGGCAAAGCCTATATATTTATAACCTCTCACATCAGCACGTTGTTTGACACTCTCATAAGTCGCAATGTTTGTTGCTCCCAAAGGACTACTGTTAACCATAAGACCGTTGGCATCGAACTCGTTAAATCGCCTTATTCTAAAATATGTGTTAGTTTGAGGCTCTTTGAAAGTTGTCTTTGCAGAAAAGTACAAATAATCCGCTCCACCTGTTTCAATGTATATGTACGCACCGTCTGTTGCACCGTACGCACCATTAAAATACACCACATTGTTTTCAACAACAGGTCTATTTACTTGACTTAATTGAGCGATTACATCTCCTGTTAAGTGCAAGTTGTTTATATCAAACAAATTCTTGCCTCTAATCGTAGCAGACAAGCCATTGTTTCCCGAACTTTCAATTTCTTGTGGATATTCCACATTTGGGGTTCCGTTTTGAATGGTATTTCCCTCGATTTTAAGACTAACAATTGGCTCGCTCACGGCATTGTCTGCGATTATAGAGGTTTCTCCAACTAAATCTTTTTGCTTGGCAAAATGGTATGTGTTGCCCTCGTAAACAATCTCGTCAATCATTTGGTTGTCGTAACTGTCGATAGGCAAGTTGGTTGTGCCATTTCGCACAATAAGTTCGTCAATAACCATTATTCAACCCCCATTGTGATTGTGAGTGTGTATGCTCCATTCTCCTTTAAGGTGGCATTTACAACAGGCACTTGCGACTTCTTGGCATATTCGGTAAGGTCTGCCTTTTGAGTTTCAAGTTGAGAAAGGATATAATAGCCAACTTGAAGTATGTTGGTTTCGGTTGATATTACAATCGCTTCGTCACTTGTATAAATATATGGAACACTCGTGTTCGCAATTCCGTAAACATAGAGGTCGGGAACACCCTTTGTTTGAATGATAAAGTGCTGACCTACATTGTACTTATTTTTGCTCTCTACATTGAGGTCATCAACCATATCTTTATAAGTGAGATAAGACTTTGCAACAACTGCGCCCTTTGCGATTTCCTCAATGGTGTCTGCTCTTTGATTTACTTTAAGAAACTCGTTATCAACCCTTGCAAAGTTCTCGGTAACAACCTTGTTTTGTACGGTGTTTGTGCTTGTGCTTGAAAGTTCCTTGTCGGCAGGGATTTGCTCATAAACAATCATATCGCCAAAGTCAAGCGCAAATCCACAATTGTTATTAGTGAAATTAAGAGCGATTTTGTTTGTGTCGATAGGAGTGATTTCGCTCGATGCACCCTCAAACTCGGTTTCGTCAAGAGTAGCGCAGAAAATTTCCTTTGCTATATCACTCGCAATAACATTTCCGTCTTTGGTAAGTGCCTTTGCTTGTATCTTGACAAGTTTTCTATCGTCAAAAGCGAGAGTTTCCTTTTGGCTCAACTTGGTGTAAGCCACATTGGTTTCGGTGTCGATAACGCAATCGTCTTGTTTTTTAACAAGATTTTCCTTGCCCTCTTGCTCAAATATAATCTTAAACTCGTTAAGGCTCTCAATCTCAACACCAAAAGCCACATATATAATTGGTGTAGTTCCTCTTATCATTATACCACCTGTCCTATAACATTATATTTTTGCAATATACTTATGATTATGTAAATGGTTAGAGCAATTCCACCCAAACTCAATGCACTCAAAACAAGCACCCTTGCCGATTTTGCAATAGAGCCGATTTTCTTTACTATGCTATCAAAGCAATCGCAAGTAATGGTCGCTATGCTTGTCAAAGTGCCTATGAACAAGAGCCACAATGTCTGAATAGCCGAAAGAATTGTGAACAAAATCTTTTGCATTTTCAAGGGCAAAGGCTTTTTAATGCCTGCGTATGTGGCAACACCACTAAACACACCATAGTCGGCTTCTTGCAACTTGATGTCGGCTTTCTTGCTTTCAGCTTTCTTGTCTTTGAGGTTTGCTTCGGCTTTGTGTTTTAATTCTTCCTTTTTGTCTTTGGCTATATCGCTAACAAGTCCGGTATCATTGATTGCGTGTTGTGTAGCCATAACACCAACCAAATCGCTTGCTTGCTCCTCAAACGACTTGCTTGTATCTAATTGAAAGTTCAATTTTGAACTATTTTCGGTAATCTCGTCAACATTACGAAAATTGATTATTTCGTTTGCCTTTTGCTCTATTTCCTTTTCAAGATTTTCCATATCTCATTACACTCCATATCTTTCTTGTAGTGAATTGATTTCGGCTCTCCACTCTTGTCTTTGCGCCTTGATAGGTGCATATTCGCTCTCGGTCAATAGACCCTCGGCAAATTTAATCGCTTGGTAATCGGTCTTTGAGAGTTCTTGCTTTAACTCGAAAATTCGCTTGTCGGCAAGTTCCTTTTCGGTGTATGGCACATAAACTTGGACTTGCTCCATTTCGTCATATGCCTCTTTCTCCTCTTGACCTTGTATGTCAACTACCCACTTGACATCTTTGCCACCATTGGAATATTCTCTAACGGTTTCGTAGTGTCCTATTTCTGCGATTTTTGGCTGATAGGGGTGGTGCGCTACAAATCTCTCCTCAACCCTCAAATAGCCTCGTTCAAGGTCGGGATTTGCAATCTCATATGTTTTAGTTATATCATATATCTTCATTTCAAATCTCTCCTTATGCTATTCTTTTCCATATGTTTACTACATAGTATGGGTTCATAATATTATGCAATCCGTTTCCACCTGTTGCCTTTATAACATAAGTGTCAAGTGCCTCATTTACCACACTTGCAGTAGTTCCATATGCAGTTGAACTTATCTCGGTATCTGTACTATACCACTTAGGACGAGCCAAATTGTGGTTATGGCTTGGCATTTCGTCAATAGTGAGTTGGTGTCTATATTGACCGCCTTTTTCTTCAACAGGGAAAACATAACTATTGTTATTCAAATCTCCAAAAGTATTAGAAGTGTTAGCCGAAGGCTCTCCACTACCAATCAAGAAACGACCTGTGATTGCTTCCCAAGTGCCACCAAACAATACGGCAGGACTTGTTGAATTGATTGACATATAGATTGAGCCAACAGGATATGCACTCAAAGTTATCTCGCCTATCTCGCTATCGTTTACCTTTTCCATAGCAATATCAGCTTTTGTGATAGCTTCGTCTGCTTTTTTTTGTGCGTATGCGCTTGCCTCGATTGGTCGATTTATCGCTTCGGGCGATACCTCGTTTCCGTCAACATATCTTGCGCCACCATTGATTTCATTTAAATTTATTTTTTTCGGTGTAAACATATTATACCCCTTTTTTATCAATTATATTACATTTATTACGAAAAGTCAACTATTATGATGTCTTTTCTTGGATTTCTATTTGTTGCCAAACTGCTCCGTCATAATATGGCTTCACACTCGACACAACAAACACCTTTGGAACTCCGTCTTTTTGGCTCATTGGAAAGTCCTCTCCGTTCGCTCCATATACCATTGGAATTACCTCATCGCCCACATTAAAGGTCATTGGCAATCCTTGCTCTTTTGTGCTTATGGCAAGCATATCTTCTTCGTAATATTTATATTCTCCTATATCACAAAGCAAAGTCGCAGTTTCTCTACCATTCTTGTATGCGTTCAAAGTGTTCCTATAATTTTCCTCAATCGCATTTGCGTTTGTGCCACTAACATCATAATTCGAAGTCTGCAAAAGTTCATTATTAGACACCGAGAAAACTTTCTTGGAATTTTCCTTGCCTTCCTCGCTTATCGTTATTGATTTTGTTTGCAAATCAATTCCTATTGTATTACCATATACAGTTATTGATATTTCGGTGGCTTTCGCTTCGATTTCTTCTCCTATCATTACTATATCAACATTAGAAGGCTCATAAGCTACATCGTGAGTTCCTTTTGCTTGTCTAATATAAAAACTCGATAGAAACTCCACAGATATTTCATAATAATTCTCATTTTCAGTTACAACCAAATAATTAGACGCATCACTTATTCCCACAACTTTTGATACTATTTCTAGGAAGTGGTTTGTGTTTGTTATAGTAACTTCGATAGGCAATTTTGGAATATATATATAACCAAGACTTTCGTCTGATGTTCCTTTTGATATTGTTGTTTCACTATTTTCGAGATTGGGTGTCGTTGCGGACCTTTGATGAATTGTGATTTCGATAGGAGTTTTTTTCGTAGTTCCTATAACTGAATATTTTACAAAATCTTTTTCTCTTTTATTGCCATTTGCATCTTCTTCCTCTCCATAATATAGCCTCGAAACATATTTATTCTTTAAGTTTCTATCTACTTTTATGGTCGCTTTATGATAGTAATATTCTTCATATAGATAAGAGCAAGAATAGTGTGTAGATAATGTTACCGTTCCATATGGGTCTGTTGCTTGCCTTGTTTCTCTTTTATAATCTACATCGAAATTATCCCTTACCCCACTATCTTTTGCAGTAAAAGCTTCTTGATATACAGGAGCTTCAAACTCGTTATTAGGAACAATATCGGTTGCATTTACTTCAATTCTTTCTACTACATTTTTCAAAATCTTATTGTTTGAAATTTCATAAATGTTTTTGCTTGGAATTAAAATAGCCATTAGTTTTCTCCATAAATACAGTTGATAGTTCCGTCTTTTTCTTGGTAAATGTAAAGTTGGCAAGCCTCACAAAGTTTTCTCCAAGCACTCCATAAAGAGCCTTCGTTAAGCATTGGATAAACAATCATTGTATCAGATAATTTGTTGTATGTTTTTTCATCTAATTTATTATATGGTTTTATGTTATATCCATTGAGTGTTGTGACAGAACGCAACAATTCATAAAACACCAAAGTTCTAATATGAGCCGGTTTGTTGGGAGTGTAATCAATGCTTGGAATGTTTATATCTTGCCATTCCTCTAACTCATCTTTAAATGTTACGGATATTTCTCTATTGTCATTGTCATAGTTCCAATCGCTTGTTTTAAAAGTTCCCACGATTTCGCTCTTTTTAGAGAGTGTGTCATTAAGGGAAATTGTGATTTTGGTGTCCTCTCTCAAAAGTCCACCCTCGATATAATCACGAACTTCGCCTGTAACATCGTTGAAAACAAGTTCGCCCGAATTGGAAATGATACCCCAACTTGGCAAATCGTTATCTCCTCTACTATTAGTGATAGAGTTAAGAGATATGAGGTTTCTATTATTGATTTCGATTTTAACCTCTGCGAAAATGCCTGTGATTTTCAATGGCGCATTTGTTGTGTTCCAATTTTGTATTTCAACACTCAAACCCTCAACTCCACCCAAGTCGGTTATAGTCCATATCGCATCATCGTC
>JAZSDJ010000087.1:0-23737 GCA_045531105.1 Eubacteriales bacterium
GAAACAAATGCGGAGATTGGCTCTCGGTCCGCACCGAGTCCGCACCGAGATTGTCCGTTTAATTATATTGCTTCGAGGTTAATTAAGCAACTATATGAAACAAATGCGGAGATTGGCTCTCGGTCCGCACCGAGATTGTCCGTTTAATTATATTGCTTCGAGGTTAATTAAGCAACTATGCGAAACAAATGCGGAGATTGGCTCTCGGTCCGCACCGAGTCCGTCGTCCTCGCCGACAAAAAATTTTCAAATTTTATGTAAGTGTTCTACACTTACATTTTTTTGTTTTTTGGGCAAAAATGGTCGGTTTTGAAAAGTTGTCCGTTTTGTCCGTTTTCACTCGCTATAATGGGAATTAGAGAAGACGAGCCGGATAAGTTTTCTCGAAAAGATTGGTGGTCGGTCTGTACCGAGTGCTTCGTGGTGAATTAAACAATTAATGAGAAACAAACGCGGAGATTGCCTCGGACGCTCGTCCGTCGGTCCACATCGACAGGGAGGTGATTAAGATAGAGGAGAAAGCGAAAGAGCGCTTAAAGAAAGTATTGTTGTCAATAGCGAGTCAGGACGCAAATGAGGTTTTGAAATGGACAAGTGAGCAAATCGCCACGGGGAAGGCGAAAATGAGCAAGAAAACGGCGCAATCCATATCGTCAATGAAGATAAAGGCGAGCAAGGACGCGCTTGATTGCGAAGTAAAATTTCACGACAAACTAAAAGCCATAGAGTTATACTTCAAGTTATGCGGTATTGACACGAGCGTTACGGATGGCGCGCTGTACATTGATTACGGGTATATTTCTCCAAATTTAAACGAAGATGAAAATTAGAATACCTATGAACGAAGCGTTTCGTTTATCGAACGCCACGAAAAAAAGATACAGAGTAGAGTGCGGGTCGGCAGGTAGCGGAAAGAGCGTAAATGTCGCAAGGGACTTTATCTTAAAACTCAGTGACCAAAAAAATGTGGGAGCAAATCTTTTATGCGTGAGAAAGACGGAAACATCTCATCTTGATAGCACCTATGCTGAACTTTGGCGCGCCATTAAGGAAATTTTCGGCAAGGATTGGTCAAGATATTGGGAAGTGTCGCGCTCTCCACTTAAAATGCACTCTAAGACAACGAACGCCACCGTTTTATTCAGAGGCACAAAAGACGAGGTGCAAAGGGAAAAACTCAAATCAATTCAGGCGAGTGAAGGAAAAATCACATGGGTGTGGATTGAGGAAGCGACAGAACTTGACGAGGGAGATTTTGATATAATTGACGACAGATTAAGAGGAGAACTTAAAAACGAAAATCTATTTTATCAAATCACTTTGACATTCAACCCTGTCAGCGCAAATCACTGGATTAAAAAGCGATTTTTTGACCGCGTTGACTCAGACACCTTCACTAATCGCACGAATTATTTACAAAACGCATTTATCGACGAGGGGTACCACCGTCGAATGATGCGAAGGCGAGAACTTGACCCAGAGGGCTATCGAATTTACGGTCTTGGCGAATGGGGCGAGAGCGAGGGGCTTATCTTGCCACATTATAAGGTAGAAGAATTGAATAAATGCTTTGATTTTTACGACAGGGTAGCCCTTGGTCAAGATTTTGGCTATAATCACGCGAACTGTATTTTAACAGTTGGTTTCCACGACGGTGATGTGTTTGTTTTGAATGAACTATACACAAAGCAAATGGACACGAGCGAAATAATTGCAAAAGCAAAAGAGGTAGGAATTTCAAAAAATTCGATTATGTGGTGCGATAGCGCTGAGCCAGACAGAATAAAGACCTGGCGAAAAGCGGGTTACAGGGCGCAAGGGGTAACAAAAGAGCAAGGAAGTGTGCGGGCTCAAATTGACTACCTCAAAACGCACAAACTAATAATAGACCCGAGTTGCGAAAATCTGATACGAGAAATCGGAACGTGGAAATGGCAACGCGACACCGTAAGTGGAGAATTTACAGACGAGCCTGTGTGCATAAACGACGATGCAATAGCGTCCTTGCGCTACGCAATAGAAGGACAAAGGCGAGGCGTTTCACTTGGCACAATATCAAAAAAATTACTTTACATATGAGGAAAAAATGAACACATTAAAAATTAAAAAACTAATTCAGAACTTTAACGAAAATGAGTTGCCAAGATTCAGACGCCTTAAAAACTACTATTCGGGCAACCATCAAATTTTGTTTGAGGCAAAAGAGGCGGGCAAGCCACAAAATAAGGTAGTAAACAACTTTTGCAAGAACATAACCGATACAACAGTTGGCTATTTTATGGGAACGCCTGTTACTTACAACTCGAACGATAAAGAACTTTCGCGTGAGATTTTGGAAATCAACGATTACAACGACGAACAATTTCTCAACAGCCGACTTTCAAAGGACTTGTCGGTTTATGGGGTTGCGTGCGAACTTCTTTATTTTGACGAGGACAGAAAGATAAGAGTATGCGCTCTTGATGTGACGAGCGTTATTCCTGTTTGGTCAAACACAGTTGATAAGGAACTTGTTGGTGCAATTCGAATAGCGGAAGGCGAAAACGACAACACCTTGCTCGTTGAGGTTTATGACGAGAGCGAGATAAACTATTACTCGCTTAACAAAGCAGGGGGACTTCTCGAAAAAATCGACACAGTACCCCACTATTTCGGTCAAGTGCCGATAAATATATATTTTAACAACTCTGATGCGACAGGCGATTTTGAACCAGTTATTTCGCTTGTTGATGCTTATAACAAACTTCAAAGTGAGAGCGTGAACGATTTTGAACTCTTTGCCGATTCATACCTTGCGATAACAGGAATGGGCGCGACAGATAGCGAGGACATAAAGAAACTTCGCGAGAACAGAGTGTTGCTCCTTGATGACGGAGGCAAGGCTGAATGGCTTACAAAGAGTGTAAACGATGCGTATATAGAGAACTTGAAGAACAGAATTTCAAGCGACATTTACCGCTTTTCAGGCTCAGTTGATATGACAGACGACGCGATAGGCGAAAGCGCATCGGGAGTGGCGATAAAATATCGTTTGCTCAATTTTGAGAACAGAGTATCGGTAACAGAGAGATTTTTCAAAAAGGGACTTTGCCGAAGATACGAAATGATTTGTCATTTCTTGAATACCCTTGGCAAAAATTATGATTGGCGACAAATTAAAATTACATTTGTCAGAAATGTTCCTCAAAATCCTGTTGACAGTGCCGATTACGCACAAAAAATGAGCGGAGTAGTGTCCAAAAAGACACTTCTTGAAACACTTCCGATGGTAACTGATGTGGAAAATGAACTTGAAAGATTAAGAGAGGAAGACGCAAATGACGAATGAACTTTTAAAAGAAGAACTTGAAGACAGTGAACAGACACAAGAGGTTTGTGACAAAACCGAGGACGAAATCGCGACAGAAGTGGAGATAATTGACGAAGAAAGTCAAAATTCGCAACTTGAAAATCGAACAGAAACAAAAGAGACTTGGGTGGCAAACGAGGAAGAAGTTCCGAACGACGAGCAACTCCAAGAGGAAAACGAACAGGATTTGAGCATTAAAATCCTTGAACAAGAACTCAAAAAAGAGAAAGAGGCAAGGCTTCTTTCAGAAAGTCAACTTTTGTGTATGCAACTTCTTGAAAAGGAAAATTTGCCAAAAGACCTCGCCCCATACCTTACAGCCAACACACCCGATGAAACGGAGAGAATTATAACGGGCATAGCAAGAGTAATTAAAAAGGCGATAAACAAAGGCGTTCTTTCCCGACTTGAAACAATTCATGCCCCAGCAAGGTCAAAAAATGAAATGACAAGAGAGCAATTCAAAGGTCTTTCCTTGGCGCAAAGGCAACAACTTTACAAAACAGATAAGCAGTTATATAGAGAATTAACTAACAAACAAAATTAACAAAAATGAAAGGATTAAAAAATGAATAACACTATTTACGAAAACGAAATTATTGAAAACAAAATGACAGACCTTCTTAACAGCAAACTTGACACAAGAGCGCTTATGACAGTTGATACATCTCTTGCAGAAAACGCAGGTCTTCGCAAAGTGATTAACCGTTACACCTATAACGGAAAAATGGAAAATCTTGCAAAGGGCGAAAAAAACACCTCAAAAGGCACAGTTTCTTTTGTTCCTGAATATTATGATGTAAAGAGATACCAACAAACATTTGAGTACAATGATATGGACGCTATGGCAGACCCATACATTGTAGATGTTGCAATGCAAGGCGCAGTTAGCGAAATTGCAAACGAAATCAACGAAGAGTACATCTCTGAACTTATGAAAATTTCTAACCTCTATGCCTATGACCAAGTTCTTACATACAGCGAATTTGTAGACGCTCTTGCAACCATTGATTGCGAAGTTGATGGCGACCTTTTCATCATCATGGGTGGTCAGGCAAGAAAAGAAATCAGAAAAGACCCTGAATTCGTTACAGCGAAACAAGGCGAAATCGTTTACAGCGGTCAATTTGGAACAATTTGTGGCGTTCCTGTAATCTTCTCAAAACTTGTACCTGACGAAAGAATCATTGTTACAAACAAAAACGCAGTTCGTTTCTTCGTTAAGAAGGACGCAAGCGTTGAGCAAGCAAGAGATATTGAAACAAAGGACAACACCGTAGTTTACGAGCGTCATGGTCTTATTGCGCTTGTTGACGACACAAACTCTATTCTTATGGGCAAAGGACCAAGAAAACTTAATTGGACTGTTAACTTTAATGGCAGTGAAGTTTCTCTTCGATTCAACGAAGATGCTCAGACAGATAAATATGATTACTACTATCAAGTAGACTGTCCAAACCAATCAATGTTTGAAGGTCACGAAATCGACACAGGCGTTTGGAGATCGATAGATATGACAGTAGACATCGAACTCTTAGAAGAGGAAAGAGCAGGAAAAACAATTACTATTGTTGGCGTGCCTCAATATAAGAATAATGTTTGCTCAATTATTAATGCACCACTTAGCGTAGGATAAGAGGTAAATGATTATGGAGATAAGATCAGATAAAACAAAATCCGAGATAATCTCTGTTGTCAAAACCCTTCTCTCCGTCACCGACGGAGAGAAGGACACTCTTTTGGAAGCGCTTTTGGAGAATGCGTATTCCTTGGCAGTTGCGTTTACCAACGCGGAAACTATTCCTTCGCCATTGCTTACAAGAATGGTTTGTGAGGACTATTCAAAGGACTCGGGAATTGTCAAAAAGACTCGCGCGGGAATGAGCGAGGAATACATAAACGGTTACTCTGCCTCTGTTATTTCATTCCTTAGAAGTTTAAAAAGACTAAGAGTGATTTGAGGTGTGCCTATGCTTGAAAAAGAGAAGAAAAATTACGGCTGGTACAGGGTTGACAGAGAAACCAACACGGCGAAAGAGCAGGGCAAGTGTCGCGGAGCGATATACCAAACGAGCGACAGACGAGATGTTGATAACGAAATCGGCGGTGTGTTTTTGAAAAAGACATATTATGGTGTTTGCGACATAATTGATATAAGAAGTGGGGACATTGTTGTTCTCGAAGATAACCACGCAAGGATTATCAGTGTAAAAAATGGTGGAAACGAGTTGGTTTTGCACCTTGAAAGCGTTGAGTTTATCGACACTGGGGCATACGAATTGGAGGGAGAAGAAAATGTTTGATATAATACTTAACAAAATAAAAGAGTGCGTGTCGGAGCAGGTTCTTCCAAGACCATATGATACGCGCAAAGAGAGCGTTATTGTGAAACTTGAACCTCAATCGTACGACAGTGGGGTTTGCAAATCAAAACTTGAAGTTTTGTGCGTTTCCAAAACATACGAGAGGGCGCTTTTGAATTTTGACGCGATATGTCAGGGGCTTGACACTTTGCCAAATGAAGAAAATGAAATTCTTGAAATAGAACTTAAAAGCACGGTTATAAAATACGACACAGTAACGGGCATGACACGACTTCTTGGCGTATTTGAAACCTATACAGAGGTGATACGCGATGATTTTGAAGAATGACACTTTTGAGATAAATATGGAAAACGACGAGATAAGAGTCGAACTTTTTGAGGTGTCTGGTTGTGAAATCGATACTAAACAAAGTGGAAGAAACGGCTTTTTGGGAAGATATTCTTATGGCGTAGAACTTGATAAAAGGAAAGTAAAGATAGAGGGCTATATTTGCTCATCTCTTGAAAGCAATCGCAGGAAACTTGCCAAAATTTGCACACAGGGAGCACCTTTTTATGTGATTGACGGGGATTATATGCTCGAAGTGGTGGGAAGAAAAAGCCCCGAATATGCGACAGAAAAGCGATTTTCCTCAAAAGTTTTGAAATTCACACTTCTTTTGGAAACGACAAATCCACTTTGGCAAGGAAAAGATAAAAAAACAGCATATTTCCCAACTTGCGGTGGCACGTCTAGTGACGAAAATGCAATTCGCATAAGCAACGAGGGCGACATAGAGGTCGGATTTGAACTGATTTGCGATATGAGGTCAAGCGCAGATAAGATAAGAATAAGCAAAGATGGCAAATATCTTGAAATAAGTGGCGCAGGGTTCAAGGCAGGGGACAAGGTGTTTATCGACACAAGGTACGGTAAAAAGAAGGTTTATGTTGTAAAATACGACACGGGCAAAACCCAAGACCTTTTGTCTTTTGTCACATCGGGTTCAACCTTCTTCTCTCTCGATGTGGGCGAAAACCAAATAGATTATCTTGTCGCAACAGGCGTTTTAAGTGCAAATATCTACTACAACCCCGCTTATATGAGGTGAGTTATGCAGATAAAGGTTTTAAGCACGGATTTTAAAATTACTGCCATAATCGACAGCGCCAACTCACTTAAATATACGGAGAGTTTCAGAGAGGCGGGGGAATTTTATTTAAGAGTTCCTTTTTCGAGCGAACTTTACAAAAAACTCTTCCCCCCCGCAAGAGTTCTGGTAGAAGACCTCATTTTCAATATTGAAAAAATAGAACTTGAAAACGGAGAGATAATCGCAGAGGGGATTGGACTTTTTGATGAGTTTTCACAAATGTACATAACAACTCCAAGAACGATAACGGCAACCCCTTTTTCGATAGTTTCAATGTTGGCAAGTGAGGCAAACTTCGAGGGCGCAAATTATGTTTACTATGGAATTACAAGTGGTTCAAGTCAGGCGATAAGCATTTACGAGTGGTGTTCAACCTATTCGAGCATACTTTTGCGAATTTTCAAGGATTATAACCTTGGCTATCGTCTCAAATATGACGACAAAAACGGCGAGATTGCGTTCCATTTAAGAGAACTAATTGACAAAGCGTATAATGAAGAAACGCGAGTGGTTTTGAACGACCAACGAGAAGAATACGAACTTGTAAGATGCCTTTACGACATAAAAAATTATAAAAACTATGTTCACACAGTTCAAATGTATCAGAGTTCGGGAGAGTTATATTCTCAAACCTACGACAGAACAAATGGCAAGCCAAAAAGAGAGATAGCGGTTGCGACAACTATTCCAGCGGACACAGAGGGCGCGCTCTTTTCGGGATTTAACACTGTTGCAAACAAAGTCTTTGAAAGATACACTCAAAAAGAACTTTATGAGATTAGAATTTTGAAGGACAGAGGAATAAAGGTGGGCGACATTTGCGCTTTTGAAAACGAAAAGCTCGGATTCGGAAAGGGCGCAACCGTACTTTCGCGAAAAGTGAGATACAACGGAGCGTCAAAGGAAGAAATACTTGTATTGGAGATAGAAAAATGAGCGAACCAACAAAAGAATTATGTGATGAAAGGAGTACGCAAACAAGACGTAGGCTTGACAAGCATGCAGACACAATAGATGCGCTTAAAGTCTGTTCTGTTAAACTCACTGAAATGGTCGAGATACACAACGAAAGATTAAAAGACCACGAAAGCAGACTTGACGACCTCGAAAAAAGGCCATCGAACATTTTAAGCAAAGTGGTTGATGCGTTGATTTCTGCGCTTGTTGCCACACTTGTGTGCGTGATTTTTTAATGAAAAAGAAATTAACAAGTAGAAAATTTTGGCTTGCACTTGTCGGATTTGCAACAGCGATTATGGTTCTTTTCGGAGTGGAAGACATAAAAATCGAACAGGTGTGCGCACTTATTGGCGCTCTCGGCTCACTTTGTGCTTATATTTTGGCAGAAGGGTACGCCGACGGGAAAAGCAAAAACGATGAGAAGAAAATTGAAGATGCCAAAAAAGATGAAAATAAATCGTGAAAATACTTTATTTTTACTCGGCAATGTGGTAAAATACTAATAGTTAAACCAAAAAGCAAAAGTTTGAGCCTGTGTCAGACTTCAAATGAGGTAAAAATGATAAAAGCAATTATTTTCGATCTTGATGGTACACTTTGCGATACAATGAACGACCTTCGCACTGCAATGAATGCAATGCTTGTAAAACTCGGTTATAAAACTCGTTCTCGCAGTGACCTTATAAAATTTATAAACAACGGGGCAAGGGAATTTGTTCGTCGCTCGCTTCCAAAAGATGTGCAAAAGGTTGAATTTATAGTAGATAGTGCGCTCGGCGTTTACGAAACCGAATATGCAAAATGCTACTGTGAAAAGACAAAGGCATTCGACGGAATAAAACCACTTATTGCTGACTTAAAAAGTCAAGGCTATAAAATCGCGGTTCTTTCAAACAAACAGAATGATTTTGTGAAAAATATCATTGAGAAAGTGTTTGGAAAAGGGGTTTTCAATGTGGTTATGGGACAGTCAAATATGCCGACAAAGCCTGACCCTACAAGCGCGCTTTATGTCGCGAAGCAACTTGGTGCAAAGGCGGACAAGTGTGTGTTTGTTGGTGATAGCGATGTTGATATGCTCACCGCGAAAAACGCGCAGATGAAGTCAATCGGTTGTGCGTGGGGCTATCGAGATAAAGAGGTTCTTGTCGAGGCAGGAGCGACCAAAATAGCCGAAAATCCTGAACAGATTTCCGAGTTTATTGCCGAATTTGAGGAGCAACTCGAAAAGGAAAAGCAAGAGGCGAAACTCGCAAAGAAGAACAAGACAAAAAAAGATTAAAAACAGAAAGAAAGCATACTTGATAAGCAAGTATGCTTTTTTTACTTAAAATTGTTGAAAAAGTCTTGCGCGTGTGTTAAAATAATGGCAAGCAAATGAGAAATTAAATTGCTTCATGGTTAGTTGAACAATTATACGAAACAAACGCGGAGTATGGCTCTCGGTCCTTACCGAGCGCGGAGTATGGCTCTCGGTCCTTACCGAGCGTGGAGTATGGCTCTCGGTCCTTACCGAGCGTGGAGTACGGCTCTCGGTCCTTACCGAGCGTGGAGTACGGCTCTCGGTCCTTACCGAGCGTGGAGTACGGCTCTCGGCCCTTACCGAGCGCGGAGCGAGAAGTGCAGAATGATATTGCTTCGTGGTTAATTAGGAGTTATTATGAACGAAACAATTTGTGCGATTTCCACAGCGAAAGGCAAGGGTGGAGTTGCGGTTATAAGAATAAGTGGAGACGAGGCGCTTGAAGTTTTGAAGCGCTCTTTTATGCTTTCTTCAAAAAAGAATTTTGAGCCTGAACCAAGAAAATGTTATTACGGAAATATAATTCGTGACGGGGTTGAAATTGATGATGTAACTGTCACATATTTTAAATCTCCTGCATCATATACAGGAGAGGATGTATGCGAAATTTGCTGTCATGGTGGAACTTATGTAACAAGGGCAGTTTTAGAGGTTGCATTGTCAAACGGCGCTCGTCTTGCTGAGGCTGGGGAGTTTACTAAACGCGCATATATCAATGGAAAATTAACTCTTTCTCGCGCTGAGGCAGTAGGACAAATTATAGACGCTCAAAATGATGCGCAACTTCGTCTGTCGAGTGCGACAAGGCGAGGAACTTTATCAAAGCGCATCGACAAAATAAAGGCGATAATGCTTGACCTTATCGCTCGCGCTTATGTTGTGGTTGACTACCCAGACGAGGACTTGCCAAGCGTTGAAAGAGTAGATATGTCGGAAAAACTTGAAAAGGTAAGGGAAGAACTTCAAAAACTCAAAGGCACTTATCGCGCAGGTCTTGCAGTATGTGAGGGCGTAAAGACGGTTATTGTCGGAAAGCCGAATGTAGGAAAAAGTTCGCTTTATAATGCTCTTTGTGGTCAAGAGTTGGCAATAGTTACGGACATTGCAGGAACGACACGTGATGTTATTGAACACACAGTTAGCGTTGGCGATGTTACACTTCGTTTGGCAGATACAGCGGGTATTCGTGAGACGAGTGATGCAGTTGAGAAAATAGGTGTTGAAAAGGCGCTTGAAAGATTTGATGAGGCAACGCTGGTTCTTTGCGTTTTTGATGCGAGCGAAAAGGAAGACGAAAAGGACAAGGAACTTCTTGAAAAAATCAAGGGTAAGAGCGCGATTGCCATTATAAACAAAACGGACAAAGAAAGAAAATTATCAGTTGAGTTTGAAAAAGAGATACAAAACAGCGTATCGCATATAGTATATATAAGCGCAAAGGAAGACACGGGAATTGAGGCGCTTGGAAAAGTTCTTAATGAAATGTACGAACTTGACGAAATAGATTTGTCAAACGATGGAGTAATTTCAAACGCAAGGCAAGTATCAAGCGTGAACTTGTCGCTAAATTCCGTTACGGAAGCGTGTTCGTTTTTAGATATGGGACAAAGTCCCGACATTGTGTGTTTCGCTCTTGAAAGGGCGCTTGCGTGTCTTGAAGAAATTGACGCAAGAGCGGTAAGCGAGGAAATTGTAAGTCAGATATTCTCGCGTTTCTGCGTTGGAAAATAAATTTTTAGTTTGAAAGGAAGGGAAAAGATGAAGATTTTTATTAGTTACTGCTCGGCTGACCAAGCGATAAAGGACGAGATTTTCGCGCGCCTTAATTTGCTTTTTAACGAGCAGGGCATTTCGCACGAAATCGTTGCTATGGACACACATTGTGCAGGAAACTGGGCAGAGTGGATGGTTGGCGCTGTAAAAATGTGTGATATTGTAATCCCTGTCCTTACAAACAACTCTATGTATGTTAAAGAGGGCGACGGAAGAAAAAGGGTGTTCGAGGAAACTCGAATTGCAAGAGATAGCGACAAGGTACTCGTTCCTTATGCGACTTGCGTTATTCCTGACGAAATGCTCGCTCATATAGGCTCATATTCTGCGACAGGTACTATTGGCGGAGTAATTGACAAGGTCAAAATCATTTTTCAAATGATGCAGACGGGAGAGAAAATCACACTTCGCGAAAATGCGAGCCTTGCAGGATTTCGCTCGGCGCAAACCAACAAAAACTTCGTTGGAAGAATGGCTGAAATTTCGTGGCTTGATGACACTCTTAACTCTCATAATGTGGCAATCCTCAAAGGAGAGGGCGGAATAGGAAAAACAACCCTTGCCGAGTACTTTTTTCAAAGCCATAAGGACAAGTATACGGGCGCATACATTGTTGATGCGTCAAACGGAGTGCGCTCTTGTATAACGAATATGCCGTTTAAAACCTCGCACATACAAGACGAGCAGGAAAGATATGTTGAAAACAAAAAATATCTTTGCTCTCTTGATAGCAAGACAATTATAATTCTTGATAACTGCGATGTGGTAATCGACGGCGAAGACCTTGATGATATCATTGACAAGACGGATTGTAAAATTATAATCACTTCCCGAAAGGGTGATGACGGAAGGTGCGTTGTTGAAAGTTACAATGTAGGCAGAATGGACAATGACGACCTTTTGGCACTTGTTCGTAAGCACAACCCTGACATTGAAGAACAAAACGGACTTTCAAAGGAAGAAACAGACCAAAAACTTATTGAACTTTTCAAACTGGTTGATGGCCACACTCTCACGATTGAAATGGCAAGCGCGATTATGGAAAGCGCGTGGGTTGGTATTGACGAGATTATGGAAAGTCTTTTGGAGTGTGAGGAGACAGCAAGAACGCGCAAATTCAAGGGTGAAGAAACGATTATGGCAAACCTTGGTGCGCTTTACGATTTTGCAAAACTCACGCCAGACGAAAAGAGAGTTTTGAATGTGCTTTGTCTTGTTTGTCCGACTGTTGGAATTGACCTCGGAAGCATCAAGAAAATGCTTGAACTTAAAAATATCAGCCCTATAAAGTCGCTTGTTAATGGCACTTTTGCACGCAGAGATGAACATTCGTCGCGCCTTTCAATGCACCCACTTTTTGCTGATGTTTACTATAAAAAAGAAGAACCATTCAACGAAGAAGAATACGAAAAATTTGTCGATTTTATTTTCGATCTTGAATATAAAGAGTCTGACATTGAACATACCGAAAAGTCGCTCAATCTTGTGTCGTTTTTCTGTGAAAAGAGAAGTGATAATCTCGATTATGAAACGATTAGCGGACTTTTGCAACTTTCGTTTGCGTTTTTGTTTGCATTAGGAAGATTTACAGAAGCAAGAGAATATGCAGATGCAATGGTTGAGAGCGTTGCCGATATGACAGATGAGGAAAAGACCGACAATGAAGTATGGACGATTTACACAATCGCCTCAGGCTTATACATAAAACTCACCGATTTTGAAACAGCGCTGAACCTCTCTTTCGATGCGCTCAGGCTTCTTGAAAGCGCCTATGGTGATGAGCCATATATGGAATTTGCACAGGTTTATAACGCAATCGGTTGCGTTTATAAAGAGATAGGAAACAACTCTCTTGCAAGTGTTTATTTCAACAATGCGGTTGAAATTTGTGAGGCGCAAGAGGACGAGGAAATTCTTCAAAGCGAAGAATATATAATGATACTTGCCAACACATATGGAAATCTTGGAATTTCTTATGCTGAACTTGGCGAGTTTAATAAGGCGCTCGAATATCAGAAAAAAGGAATAGAAACTCACAAATTGACAGGAGAGGGTAGCGAAACCTCGCCAAGAATTGCCTTGGCTTATAACAATATGGGTCAGATTTATTCTCGTATTGACGACGACAAAAAGGCGCTTGAACTTTATGCAAAGTCAAAGCGAATAATGGAAACCATTTTTAAGGGTGAATACCATCCTGACCTTGCGCTTGTTTATAATAACATAGGACAGTCGCAACTCAAACTTGGAAGTTTAGATGAGGCAATAGAAAACAGCCTAAAATCAGTCGAAATGTTTGAAGAAGTGTACAAGGATTGCCCAATGCACGCGATTTTTGTAACTGCGTATAACAACCTTGCCGAGGCGTACAGAATGAAATCTTTAAATGATGAGGCGCTTGAATATTATGGCAAGGCGCTTGAAGTAGCCGAGGTTGTTTATGAGGACTACCCAGAGCATCCAACCCTTGCTACATTGTACGCTAATATGGCTCTTTTGTTCGACCAAACGGGCAAGAGTCAAGAGGCGATAGAGTACTTTGTAAATTCGATAGTTATTTTTGAAGCGATTCACGAGGAAAATCCGATAAATCAACAACTTATGGCGATGTATTATCAAGGCACTCAGATTTTCCGCCACGCAAAAATGTACGAATTAGCGATTGAATATAAGAAAAAGTACATTGAAATTTACGAGCAAACATCTTCCACCGATAAGGCAAAAGACCAAAATCTCGCTATGGATTATTATGATATGGCGTATTTTTACAGAAACTTGAAGAATTTTGACAAGTCCTTGGAATATGCGAAAAAATCCGTTGACATTTATGCGTTAGTCAACAAAGAGGTCACACCTTGCCCTGAAAAGGTAGCGAACCTTTGCGAAGAAGTTGGTTATGCATTTGAAAACAAGGGCATAATTGACGGAGCAAGAGCGTGGTATAAAGCGTCATATGATTTTTACAAGCACGCAAATGGTGGCAATATTTATTCAAAAGATATTAAAAGAGTATGTTTTCGTCTTGGTTTGTTCTGTTGCAAACTTGGACAGTTTGAGGACTCAAAGAATTGGTTCTTACAATACGAAAACATTTGTGTAAACACCGATGCAAGTGGTCTTACGAAGGCGCTTTTTCTCAATTTGAAGTTCGTATTTGAAAAACTGGGAGATGCTGAAATGGCGCAACTCTATGACAAAAAAGCAAAAGAGATGGAATAATGGAAAGCAAAAGATTTACAAAAAACGATAACGGATTTGTGTGTGAAGCGTGTGGCGCTGTTGTTGAACCTCTTGGCTATTCGTCAAGAAATCATTGTCCGAAGTGCCTTTGCTCAAAGCATGTAGATGTAATGCCTGGTGATAGGGCGAGCGATTGCGGTGGAATTATGCGCCCTGTTCGTGTTGAAATAAGCGCAAAAAAGGGCTATGTTATAATTCACAAATGCGAAAAGTGTGGGTATGTGTCTAAAAATCGCACCGCTCACGAAGCACCGAATCAACCAGACGATATAAAAAAGATAATAAAACTCACGGCAGGAAGCCTTTGAAAAAGGAAAATATGATTTGTAATTCTTGCCCACGCAAGTGTGGCGTTGACAGAAAAGAAAAACTTGGCGCGTGTGGCGTTGGAGAAACGATAAAGGTAGCGAAAATAATGCATCACGAGTGGGAAGAACCACCGATAAGTGGAAACAGATTTAGTGGTGCGATATTTTTCTCGGGTTGTCCTCTTTTTTGCGTGTATTGCCAAAATGTGCCGATAAGTCAAGAATGTTATGGCGAGGAAATGACCGAGAAAGAACTTGCCGAGGCGATGCTGAAATTGCAAAGCGAGGGCGCGCACAACATAAACCTCGTTTCCCCAACTCAATATGCGAGCAAAATAAGAGGGGCGCTTGACCTTGTCAAAGAGGAATTGAAAATACCCGTTGTTTACAACACAGGTGGCTACGAAAGTGCCGAGGAAATTGCCAAAATGTCGGGTTATGTTGATATCTTTTTGACAGACATAAAATATTGTTCAAGCGAGGCGTCGAAAAAATATTCTCGTGCCAGCGACTATTTTGAAAGAGCGATTGAGGCGTTTGGAAAAATGCTTGAAATTGCGCCCGAGTGCGTTTTTGACGACGACGGAATAATGAAAAAAGGCGTGATTTTGCGTCACCTTGTTTTGCCGACTTTGAGAACAGACTCAATAGAAATTCTTGAAAGAGTAAAAGAAAGATTTGATATAACAAAATTTAAGTTGTCGCTAATGAGTCAATACACACCCGAATTCTGCCCCGAAGAATATAGAGAACTAAAACGAAAAATTACCACATTTGAATATCAAAGCGTGACCAAGCGCGCGATAGAACTTGGTTATGATGGGTATATACAAGAAAAAACATCGGCGAATGTGAAATTTACGCCGAAATTCAAATAATCGAGAGGAACGGAAATGAAGATAAGAGTACCAGACTACATAACTTTAACTCTTGAAGACAAAAAAATCGAATTTTGTCCTGAAAAGCCCGAAAATGACGAGGCAAGTGTGCGTTTTTCGATTGAAAACGATGCGCTAAAAGTCTTTGTGAAGGCTAAAAAAGGCGTTAAAAATCTCAAACTCAGATGGAAAAACGAATCAAGAAAGGGCGTAAAGGTTCTTGGTGATGCGTGGGAAAGAGGTTATGGTGACCTCGAATGGCGAGGAATTGTTCCTGAGCGACACATGCCTTGGTATATGGCAGTATCAAACGGAAGCGATATGAACCGAGATTACCTTGGAAGATTTACTGAATGTTTTGGTGTAGGTGTTCAACCAAACTCGCTTTGCATGTGGCAATACGACGCAAAGGGTGTGACGCTTATTCTTGATATCGCAAACGGAACTCATCCGACCTATCTTGGCGAGCGCGAACTCGAATGTGCGAGCGTGTATTTTAAAGAATATCGCGACATGAGTGCGTTTTCTGCGCTTAAAGAGTTTTCGTCTGTTATGAGTCCTAATCCATATCTTGCCGACCATATTGTTTATGGTTCAAACAACTGGTATTATGCGTATGGAAAGAGTTCGCATAAAGAGATTGTAGAGGACACAAAATTCGTCAAAAGAATGACAGAGGGTAACGAAAATGCGCCTTATATGGTAATTGATGATGGCTGGCAACCTAATCCAACCGACGCGCCTTGGGACATAGGAAACGAACGTTTCCCTGATATGAAAAAATTGGCAAGCGAAATAAAAGCACAGGGTGTTCGCCCTGGAATATGGGTGAGATATCTTATAAACGGAAAAGATAATGAGCAAAGAAAAATCACCTTGCCCGAAGAATGGTATTCGGTAAGAAACAAAAAGTGTCTTGACCCGTCGCACCCCGAGGTTTTGAACTATGTAAAAGAAACCACGCAAAGAATAGTTGATTGGGGTTATGAACTTATCAAACACGATTTTTCAACCTTTGATATTTTTGGCAAGTGGGGATTTGAACTTTCGGAAAATATCGCTGTTGGAAACTGGTATTTTTATGACAAAACAAAGACGACTGCCGAGATTGTAAAAGAATTTTATAAGACGATAAAAGACGCGTCAAAAGGCGCTGTAATTATAGGCTGTAACGCGATAGGTCACCTTTGTGCAGGACTGCACCAACTCAACAGAACAGGTGACGACACGAGCGGATTTGAATGGTCAAGAACTGCAAAAATGGGGGTTAATACCCTTGCGTTCAGAGTGTGCCAAAATAACAGATTTTTCGGCGCAGATGCTGACTGTGTAGGAATTACGGGTGCGATTGATTGGGCGCTTAACGCGCAGTGGCTTACCTTGCTTTCAAAAAGCGCATCATCGCTCTTTGTGTCCTGCAAGCCTAATATTTTGAATGAAGAACAAGAGGCGCAACTCAAAGAGGCATTCAAAATAGCGTCAGTTCAAGAAGACGAATTTATTCCGCTTGATTGGATGGAAACCGTTCGCCCACAAGTATACCTTATAAACGGGGAAGTGTGCGAATTTAACCTTTACGAGAACTAAAACTTGACAAGGGGAAGACCTTGTGCTAAAATTATAAAAAACTGAAAGGGGGACAATATGCCAAAAGATGTAACAAATGCGTATTTTTTGTCGCTTGTAAAGAGCGCTTTACGCAAAGAAAATGTTGAAAAAGCACCACAAGGCGTCGATTTTAAAAGAATTTTCGCTCTTGCACATCATCACGGACTTGTAGAACTTATATCTTATGTTACCCCCGAAATAGAGCCGAAGGTTGAAAACGAAATCGCCTTGGGATTTGAGAGGTTGAAGCGAGCGGGTATTGCAAAGGCGGTAAACCAAGAGGTTGAACTTGATGCCCTTACCCGTGCATTTGCCGAAGAAGGCGTTGATTATATGCTCCTCAAAGGCTCGGTTATAAAAAATCTATACCCGTCGTCTGATATGAGAAGTATGTGCGATATAGATATTCTCATTCGCGAAAAAGATGTTTCCAAGGCTGACAAAATTATGCAAAAACTCGGCTATGGCAACAAACTTGCGAGCGACCACGACATAAGTTATCAAAAACCGCCATATGTCAACATTGAACTTCATTATAGTATTACACAGTTCGATTTTGGCAAACGCGCTCATAAGTATTACAAAAATATCTGGACTCTTGCAAAGGCGCAAGAAGGCTCTTCCTGTGCGTATCAACTTGCCCCCGAGGACTTTTATATTCACCACATTGAGCATATGTCAAAGCATTACGCTATGGGTGGCTGTGGAACTCGTGCGTTTTGCGACATTTTTGTCTTTTTAAAAGCACACCCTTCGCTAAATTGGGAATATATTGAACAGACTCTTGATAAAATCGCGCTCAAAGAATATGAATCTCACATGCGCGCTCTTGCTCTTAAATGGTTCGATAACGGACAGGGCGACGAACTCAGCGAAACCATAGAGGACTATATTTTGTCGGGCGGTGCGTTTGGCACGGTGGAAAGAGAAGAACTCTCGCTGATTATAAGGAAAGGCACGAGCAAGAAAAAGGTGAGTAAATTCAAACTCGTTTTTTACAAAATATTCTTGCCTTATCGTCATATGAAAGTAGTTTACCCATCGCTGAAAAAAGTTCCGTTTCTTTTGCCGTTTTACTGGGTGCATAGGATTTTCCGAACGCTTATTTTCAGACGAGGAAAAATTGGCGAAAACCTCAAAGTGAACAAAAAAGATGCTGAAATTGAAAAATTGAATGAGCATTTTTCAAGAGTAGGACTAACTGAATTTTAATAACAAAAAGAGAGAACTTTACGGGAATTAACCGCGTGGTTCTCTCTTTAAAATTTTGCAAGTGTTAAATTTTAGCAAATGCACGTTTGGGTTTGAAAATTAAAGTTTGCCTTTCTTTGAAAGAAGGGCGTTTTTCTCGTCCCATAGTTTCTGAGAAAGGTCGACATAATAGTTGTGAGGGTTTTCAAAACGAAGAACCTCGTCCCACATTGTTGAGAGTTCCTCTTTGCATTTTTCGCGGATTTTATCGACACTTGGCGAGGTGTAAATACACTCTCCATTCTCAAAAACTTTAACGCGCAGGCGTTTGAGAGTGTAATTTTCCATTGTCTTTCTTTTCCAAATGTGTGCAGGGTCGAAAAGTTCGTAAGGCTTGCTTTCATCTATGACTTCGTCAAAGAGAGTTATGAGGTCAGCCTCGGCTTTTCCTGTTTCCTTTGAGTAGAAACGATAAAGTTCCTTGAAGTCTGGATTTGTGATTTTTATCGGATTTTCGCTGATTTTGATTTTTGGAATTATCTTTCCGTCCTTTTCAATAGCGCAAAGTTTATACACGCCACCGAAAACAGGCTCGCTTTTTGCAGTGACAAGTCTTTCGCCAACGCCAAAAGCATCAACGCACGCACCCTGTGTGAGAATATCACGGATTATATACTCGTCAAGCGAGTTTGAAATTACGATTTTGCAATCTGTAAGTCCAGCGTTATCAAGCATTTTGCGAACCTTTTTTGTAAGGTAGGTGATGTCACCGCTATCAATTCGAATGGCGCAGTTTTTTCGTTGCTCATCTGTAAGACATGATTTGAATGCCTTTATTGCGTTTGGAATACCACTTTTTATAACATCATAAGTGTCAACCAAGAGAGTAGGAGAGTCAGGGTAGAGGTTGCAATACGCTTCAAACGCTTCGTATTCGCTATCAAACATTTGAATCCAAGAGTGAGCCATCGTACCGCTTGCCTTAACACCGAAAAGTTTATCAGCAATAGTACAGGAAGTAGAGGCGCAACCACCGATATATGAGGCGCGCGCACCATAGATTGAAGCGTCAGCGCCGTGAGCGCGTCTTGCTCCGAACTCGGACACAGCCCTGCCATTTGCAGAACGAGTTATTCTTGAAGCCTTGGTCGCAATAAGGCATTGATGGTTGATTACAAGAAGTACAAATGTTTCAATAAATTGTGCCTCTATCGCAGGCGCTTTTATTGTCATTATTGGCTCGTTCGGGAAAATAACAGTTCCTTCCTCAACACTCCAAATGTCACCAGTGAAACGGAAATTTTCAAGATAGGAGAGAAATTCCTCGTCGAAGATTTTCTTTGCGCGAAGATATTCAATATCTTCCTTGGTGAATTTTATAGATTTGATATAATCAATTATTTGTTCAAGACCTGCAAAAATTGCATAACCGCCACCGTCAGGAACGCGACGGAAGAACACATCAAAGTACGCAATTTGGTCTTTGATTTTTGAGTGAAAATAGCCACGAGCCATTGTAATTTCATAAAAATCGCAAAGAAGTGTAAGTTCGCGCTCGCCAATGTTCATACTAAAAATACCTCTCAATTTTAAAAACATCTTGAAATTTGAATTGTATGCGTGTATAATAAACTTAATATTAGAAGCGCGCATATCTAAAATCACGCGCATCTTAGTCTATTTATCATTTTAAAGCAAAACTGTCGAAAAGTCAAGTCTTTGCAGTAAAGGAGAAAAAATGAAACACGGATTTTTAAAAGTTAGATGTATCAGCCCAGACCTTCGCGTAGGGGATGTGTCGTTTAACACCGCTAAAATAATACAAGCCATTTGGGAAAGCGCTGAGAGTGGAGTTAAACTTGTTGTTTTGCCTGAACTTTGTGTAACGGGCGCAACTTGTGGCGACCTTTTCAGACAAGGCGCGTTAATTTCAGCAAGCGAGGGCGCACTCGAAAAAATTTGTCTTTCTACGAAGGGTAAGGACATAATGGCGATAGTTGGCGCACCTTTGAAAAACGCAAGCCGTGTTTATAACTGTGCGGTTGCTATTTGTGACGGAAAAATTCTTGGCGTAGTGCCAAAAAAGACACTTAGCGCAGAAGAACTTCGTTGTTTTAGTTTACCATGTGGCGAAACTGAGGTGAAAATTGGCGAGGGGGTTTGCCCTTTTGGTGATGATTTGATTTTCACTTGTGGAGATTTTAAAATCGGCGCACAGGTTGGTCAGGATTTGTTCAGCCCTAACGCAGGCACACACGCACTTTGTCAAGCGGGCGCGAATATTATCGCTTGTCCGAGCGCGCAAATTGAAATCGTCGGTGCGAGCGAGCGTACAGAACTTTTGGCGAAAGCGAAAAGCGCAACTCTTATGTGTGCTTATCTTATTGCAAACGCATGCGAGGACGAAAGCACGACAGACACACTTATGTCTGCACATAATATTATTTGCGAAAATGGCGAAATTCTTGCACAAAGTAAACCATTTGAAAAGAAAAACGGCGACATAGTGACAGAAATAGATGTTGACCTTCTTAATTTGACGAGGTCAAAAATTCTTGTGCTTGACACAAAAAATAGCAACGCAAGAGAGATAGAATTCAAAATCAGCGAGGAAAAGACGAAACTTACAAGAAAAATTGATGCGCTCCCATTTGTTGCGCCAGAGAAAACAAGACCTCAAAGAAACGAAGAAATTTTGAACATTCAATCTCACGCCCTTGCAAAACGACTTGTCGCGTCATGTTCAAAGAGCGCCGTTTTCGGTGTTTCGGGAGGACTTGACTCAACCCTTGCACTTCTTGTGATTGTTCGAGCCTGTGATTATATAGGCATGTCGAGAAAATCAATTTACGCAATCACGATGCCTTGCTTTGGAACGACGAGCAGAACAAAATCAAATGCGACAAAACTCAGCGAGGCGCTTGGCATAACTCTTAAAGAAATCAACATTTGCGATTCTGTGAAAAAGCATTTTGAAGATATAGGTCATGACGAAAATGTTCACAATACAACCTTTGAAAACGCGCAAGCGAGAGAACGCACACAAATCCTTATGGACATAGCGAACGGGGTTGGCGGTCTTGTCGTAGGTACAGGTGACCTTAGCGAAATCGCACTTGGTTGGTCAACTTATAATGCAGACCATATGTCAATGTATAACCCGAACTGTGATATTCCAAAAACTCTTGTTCGTTCACTTGTTGAACACGAGGCAAAGGTTTACGATAACGCAGGAAACAAAGAAATCGCAAACATTCTTCGCGATATTTTGGGAACGGAGGTTTCACCAGAACTTCTGCCTGCGACAGATGATAAAATCACTCAAAAGACAGAAGATATTCTCGGGCCATATGAGCATCACGACTTCTTCCTTTACAATTTTGTAAGATACGGATTCGCTCCGTCGAAAATTTATCGTATGGCGAAAGAAGTATTTATAAGTGCCAAAGACGAGAGTGAAAGAAAAGAGCAAGAAGTGTCGCTTTATAAACACCTTGAACTCTTTATAAAAAGATTTTTCACACAACAATTCAAGCGCTCCTGCTCACCTGACGGACCAAAAGTAGGAAGTGTAGCGCTATCACCGAGGACGGACTTGAAGATGCCGAGCGATGCGCAGTATTGGAGTTTTTTGGAAGAATTGGAGATTAATAAAGACTATTAAACATAAGAGTGGAATGATAAAGGAATTAAAACGAAAAAGTGCGTCAGCGCGTTTTCCACCTTCTTTCTTAACTCTTCATTCTTCGTTCTTCAATTATATTGCTTCGTGGTTAATTAAGCAACTATATGAAACTAATGCGGAAATTTGCCTCGGACGCTCGTCCGTCGGTCCGCACCGAATATTTTGTGGCAAATTAAGAATTTCATCATAACGGAGGAGATAAAACAATGGACAAACTTTTAACATTACTTGAAAACGACTCAACCTTGACAGCGACTGAACTTGCAAGAATGCTTGACAAAGAGGTTGGAGAAATTAAACAAATTATTGAAAAATACGAAAAAGACGGGGTAATTCTCGGCTATCAAACTCTTGTTGACTGGGACAAAACCGACAGAGAGAGCGTTTCCGCTCTTATCGAAGTTAAGGTTATGCCTCAACGCGACAGAGGTTTCGACAAAATCGCAGAGAAAATTTACAATCACCCAGAGGTAAAATCCCTCTATCTTATGTCGGGTGGCTTTGATTTTACAGTTATTATTGAGGGCAAGACAATGAAAGAAGTTGCTTACTTCGTTGCTCAAAAACTTGCTCCTATTGAATTTGTAACTTCGACAGCGACTCACTTTGTACTTAAAAAGTACAAGGACAAGGGAGTTGTTTATAAAATTCCCGAAAAAGACGAGAGAGGTACTTTCCCACTATGATAGATTACAACTCGATGCTCTCACGAACAGTGCAGGACATCAAGCCCTCGGGCATTAGAAAGTTTTTTGATATGCTCGCTGATATGGGAGATGTCGTAGCGCTCACAGTAGGACAGCCCGATTTTGTAACACCTTGGCATATAAGAGAGGCTGCAATAGACAGTCTTGAAAAGGGCAAGACCTACTATACCTCTAATTCTGGAACGCCAGAACTCAGAGAAGAAATTTCAAAATATATGAAAAGAAGATTTTCGCTTGACTATCAAAGTGACGAAATCATTGTGACAGTCGGTGGAAGTGAAGCGATTGATATGGCACTTCGCGCGCTCATTAACCCAGGAGACGAGGTTATTTTGCCTATGCCGTCGTTCGTTTGCTATGAACCTATTGCAAAAATGTGTGGTGCAAAAGTTGTCACAATCGACACAAAGGTTGAAAACAACTTCAAACTCACAAAAGAGGAACTCAAAGGCGCAATCACTGATAAAACGAAACTTCTTATTTTGCCATTCCCGAACAATCCGACAGGCGCAATTTTGACAAAAGAGGACCTTGAAGACCTTGCAGAGGTTCTTCGTGGCACAAACATTGCAGTTTTGTCTGACGAAATTTACGCAGAACTTACATACGGAAGAACTCATACCTCTATTGCATCTATTGATGGTATGCGTGAGCGCACAATTATTGCAAGTGGCTTTTCAAAGGCTTACGCTATGACGGGCTGGCGACTTGGCTACATTTGCGCGCCATTACCTTTGGCGAAACAAATGTTAAAACTTCATCAATATGCAATTATGTGTGCGCCGACAGTTTCACAATTCGCAGCGGTTGAAGCGATGAGAAACGGTGACGAAGATGTTGAATATATGAGGGCAGAGTACGACAGACGACGCGTGTTTATTCTTGAAGGACTTCGCAAAATAGGCATTGAATGTTTTGAGCCAGAGGGCGCGTTTTATATCTATCCGAATATAGGAAAATTCGGTCTTTCCAGTGAGGAATTTTGCGAGAGACTTTTGTACGAACACAAATGTGCAATAGTCCCAGGAACGGCTTTTGGTGAAAGTGGAGAGGGCTTTGCAAGAATTTCTTACGCATACTCCGTAAAACACATAACCGAAGCGCTCAAACGCATAGAAGAATTTGTGAAAAAATTAACTAAATAACAAAAAAGAAGCACATAAGGTGAGGTTCTTAGCGGAAAATTTGCAACTTGACAAAAGTGCAAGCATCGCATTTGACTAGTCAAATGCTGATATGGGCTAAGCCCAAACCCATATTACAAGCAGAAAGAGAGAA